>CAZPEW010000213.1:0-4798 GCA_964585695.1 uncultured Lachnospiraceae bacterium | reverse complement strand
CCTCCAGATCAAAGAACATATTATGATGAATGACAGATGGGTCTTCCATAAGGATTCCGTTCCGGAGGAAGCCGCAGAGGGTGTTACCAGAAGAGTGCTTGCCTATTCAAAGGACCTCATGGTCGTGGAAAATACATTCGAGAAGGGTGCGGTCGGATCTCTGCACCATCACCCGCATACACAGATTACCTACATCGTAAGCGGTGTATTTGAGTTTACCATTGACGGCGTTAAAAAGACTGTAAAGAAGGGCGACACCATGCTCAAGATGAATGATGTCGTACATGGCTGTACCTGCCTGGAAGCCGGTGTTCTCCTCGATATCTTTAATCCGTACCGTGAGGACTATGCCAAGGACTGAAACAGAGGAGACTCTATGGAAACTGACAGCAGCGTTTTATCGGAACTCAAAAAACTGGAAAAGCGCCAGACAATTCTGATTGTACTGGTCGTCTTTCTGATGCTTATGGTCGCAGGGCTTGCCGCCTATATCTGGTGGCTGATGCATTCGTATCAGGCAAAGATAGACGATGCTTTTGTCACGATTAAAAAGATTGATGATATTGTCAACCAGATCAGCGCTTCTTATGCCACCTATCATGATGACATCAGAAAACTGTTTGATACCGTAAACGAGATCCAGTCTCTCGTCCAGAAAATCAAAGATACACTCTCCAATATTCCGTTTCTGAATATCGGATAATGCTGAAACAGTAAGACAGAAAAGGATATATACTGAATGGAAATATATTTAATGAGACACGGGGAGACCGAATGGAACCGTCAGCGCAGACTGCAGGGGCATTCGGATATCCCTTTAAATGATGTTGGCCTTGCGGAGGCCAGAAAAGCTTCCCGCGCCATGCGGTCCATCGATTTTGACTGCATTCTGTCAAGTCCTCTGCAGCGCGCCGTAAAAACCGCGGAGCTTGTCCGTGGAGACCGCAGCTGCCAGGTGCAGATCAATCCGCTGCTTACGGAGATTACGTTCGGCGCTGCCGAGGGGATCTACCTTTCCGAGGACCGGATTTCCGAGAATGATCCGGAGCTTACGGCGGAGGTACTGCACTTCCTGGAATCCCCGCAGAAATACGGGCCGCCCCGCGGCGGCGAATCCATCGGAGAAGCCAAGGCACGTGCCGGACGCTTCCTCACGGAAATCCTGCTTCCCAGAGAACAGGACTGCAGCCGCATCCTCGTCGTGGCACACGGCGGAATCATCCGGGCCATGCTGGATATAATCGAATGCTTCCCGGACAGCGAATTCTGGTCCGGCAAACTCCTCCGGAACTGCGGCTCTGCTGTGATTTCACTGGAGAATCAGCACTTTTCCTTCTGCGGCACCCGCGATTTCCTCGGGACAGAAACGAGGCCGTAGGATGCAGAAACCTTCAAACAGCGATACTGAAGCAGCTGCGCTGTCCGCAGAACCGCAGGGAGACTACCGGAAAGGCATCTTTTTTATCCTCCTTTCCTCACTCGGTTTCTCCCTGATGTCTTTTTTTGTACGGCTTTCCGGTGATCTTCCGGTCATGGAAAAGGCTTTTTTCCGGAATGCGCTGGCCGGTGTCGTCGCTTTTATTCTGCTCCGCCGCTCCGGAACTCCTTTTAAAATCGGAAAAGGGAACCGGATTCCGATGCTGCTGCGCTGCAGCTTCGGCACTGCCGGACTTCTGTGCAATTTCTGGGCAATCAGCCGTCTGAATATAGCTGATGCCAATATGCTGAACAAGATGTCTCCGTTCTTTGCCATCCTCATGTCTGTTTTTGTCCTGGGCGAGAAACCCAGCCGCTTTGAGATTCTGAGCATTTTCATTGCCATGACCGGCGCAGCCTTTGTCGTAAAACCAGGTGCCGGTCTTGCAAGTCTGCCCGCCTTTATAGGTCTCCTCGGCGGCTTCGGTGCAGGCACTGCCTACACCTTCCTCCGCAAAATGGGCAGAAACGGGGTAGCCGGACCGGTCATCGTATTCTGCTTTTCAGCCTTTTCCTGCCTCATCTGCCTGCCGTATCTTATTTTCTTTTACCACCCGATGCAGACCTGGCAGCTGATAGATCTGATCCTTGCCGGCCTCTCCGCCGCCGGTGCGCAGCTTGCCATTACGCAGGCCTATACCTGCGCACCCGCCAGGGTCATCTCTGTATTTGATTACACACAGGTGCTTTTTGCCGCGCTCCTCGGATTTTTCTTCCTCCATGAACTGCCGGACGCCTTAAGCTTTTTAGGCTATTTCCTCATCATCGGCATCGCGGCTCTCCGCTGGTATCTTGCTGTAAAAAAAAGAAGCTGTCAGGTTTCCTGACAGCTTCCTTACTTATGTATAAAAACCAGCCCGACCAGGCAGATCACTATTCCGACTACCTTATTCCATGTAACTGCCTCATGATAAAGCATGAATCCTACAACAATCAGCGCTACCGCAAGAAATGCGCTCTGCACAACAGACGCTGTGCTGACTGCCCATCCGGCCTTATACGCATAGATGAATCCTACCTCCAGCCCGACAATCACAAATCCCAGTGCAAAAGGCGCCCAGTTTAAATTCCGGTATTCCCGGATGAGACTGGCGTCTCTGTTAAGCAAAAAGTACAGCGCGCAGGAAACCGCCGCTCCCACAAGATACGTAACCGTCAGGGATGCCAGCGGATTCATTTCACCCGGCACTGATTTGGCACAGACCTGGTACACCGTATTGGATACAACAACAAGCACAATTGGCAGAATATATGAAAGCATGACCATCCCCCGTCTCTCTATCCCGTTTCTGTTTTATAATAGCAGAGCACAGACAAAAAGCAAGGGCAGTTGTCTGACTTGCAGGATAATCATTTCCTCTTCTTGTTCAGGAAAAAACCGGCTGCAAACTTCATGGCTCTGAACCGGGGGCCTTCGAATGTATTCCTTACCTCCTCGAGTGCTGTCCTGATCGGCAGATGCTGCGGACATTGTTTCTCACATTTTCCGCACTTGCTGGTGAGTATTGAGTATCGCGGTTCTCCTGTAAGCTGTGTTGTCAGGCCGTACTGCATTCTTCCGGTCGGCCTGCTGATTGCATGGTAGGTATTGTAGGCGGAAAAGCAGCCCGGAATATTTACACCTGCCGGACACGGCATACAGTAATGACAGCCGGTACACTGAATTTTGCAGGAATCTTTAAATATTTTTCTGACGTCTCCAAATGCCTTAAGCTCCGCTTCTGTAAGCATTCCCGGCAATGCCGTATCTGCTGCCGCAGTATTTTCCTCCAGCTGTTCCGGTTCGTTCATACCGCTTAAAACAACTGTAACCTCCGGATGATTCCAGACCCATCTGAGGCCCCAGTCTGCAGGCGACAGATCTTTCCTCTCCTCACGGAAACGGCTGACCGCCTTCTCAGGGAGGCCCACTGCAAGACGTCCGCCCAGGAGCGGCTCCATAATCATGACCGGAATTCCCTTTGCCGATGCAGCTTCCAGCCCGACTGTTCCGGCCTGAAAATTTTCATCCGAATAATTATACTGAATCTGTACAAAGTCCCAGTCGTAAACATCAAGAAGCCTGAGGAACGTATCCCGGGATCCGTGAAATGAAAATCCGATCTGCCTGATCTGCCCCGCAGACTTTTTTTCCGCAATCCATTCTTTTATATTCCAGCTGCAGAGTTTTTCCCATGTATCCATATCGGAAAGCATATGGATCAGATAATAATCAACATGATCCGTCTTAAGACGTTCCAGCTCTGTGTTAAAATATCTGTCCAGATCTTCCGGCTTCCTTGCAAGCATCAGCGGGAATTTCGTAGCGATAAACACCTTATCCCTGAGGCCGTGTTTCTGCAGAGTGCTTCCGAGAAAGCTCTCACTGCCGGCATAGAGATAGGCAGTATCAAAATAATTGATGCCTTTGTCCACCGCATCCACCAGCAGCTTTTCTATCTTCTTTTCGTCATATCCTTTTCCGATTCCGAATCCAAAGGAAGAACGCAGACTCCCGGAAAAGCGCATACATCCAAATCCCAGCACTGACAACTTGTTTCCTGACCTCGGGTCTGTCCGATACTGCATACTTTGCTGCTCCTTTTCTTTCACGTTGCTTCTGATCCTCTTTGTATAAAGTATATTACGATAATAACCTTTACACAATAAAAAGACTCTTCCGATGAACCGGAAAAGTCTTTTACCGTTTTCCTGTCCGGGCAGAAAACATCCGGATAAGGAGTCTCATTTTATCTGCTGTTCATTTTCCTTGGCTTCCGCCTCCTGCCTGATCATATCTGCTGACATGCGGCCATAATCTTTTTTCATCCATTTCAGCCAGCCGACAAGAATAATGATCATAATGAAAACGATCGGTATGGCTGTTATTATTGCGCATGTTTTGATCGTATTAAGGTCAGCCTTAATCAATATCATTGTCAGTGGTACAAGGGACAGCATAATGCACCAGAATAATCTGAGCATCGGATTTGGTTCTTCTGTGTTTTTCAGCCCCTTGGTTGTGGTTGTCGCCATGGTATAAGCTGACCCGTCAAGTGTGGTTGCCAGGAACAGCAGGGTTGAAATGCAGAATACAACCATGTACAGTTTGCCTGCCGTATGTGTGGATAAAATCTTGACAATTGCAGCATTCGCCTTACCGTCTGACACCATACCGATAACATCAACAGCTCCCGATATCTGGCGCTGCATGGAAAGGCTCCCCAATACACCAAAGAAGAGGAATGTTCCTGCACTTCCGCTGACCAGTGTGTTTACGATAACGCCTCTGACGGTACGTCCTTTTGAAACTTTGGCAATAAACACCCCTGTAAACGGTGCA
>CAZPEW010000212.1:0-4824 GCA_964585695.1 uncultured Lachnospiraceae bacterium | reverse complement strand
ATTAAGATGAACTGCAGGATGGCCTGAAAATGCCATTCTGCAGCTCTTTTTTTATGTGCCGGTTCATGCGGGAAATAATACTTTCTTCAGTATTTCATACAGTTCCGCTGTATTGACCGGTTTGGCGATATGCCCGTTCATACCGGCAGAGATACATTCGCTGATATCAGAAGTAAAGGCATTGGCTGTCATGGCATAGATCGGGACAGAGGCCGCCTGCGGATGCGCCGACGCCCTGATGTTTCTTGCTGCCTCCAGTCCGTTCATGACCGGCATGCGGATATCCATGAGAATCGCATCATAGGTGCCCGGTGCGGACTCCGTAAATTTCCGCAGCACCTCCTCTCCGTTTACCGTATAATCCACATCTGCCTTGACCAGCCTTAAAAGCTCAATCAGGATTTCACGGTTGATTTCATTATCCTCCGCAATCAGGATACGTTTGCCTGTAAAATCATAGGCATCCGGTGTGAGGCCGGCCTTTTCCTGCGTCTTGTGTTCTTTCTGCAGCATACTCTGCTCTCCACGGTCTGCCGCATGGAACGGGATATCCACCGTAAAAGTGGTTCCTTTGTTTTTTTCCGATTCCGCCCGGATGGTTCCGTGCATGAGGCTTACCAGATTCTGGGCAATAGACAGCCCCAGTCCGGTTCCGCCGTGATTCTGCGCCGTTTCTGCGCTTTCCTGCTCAAACGGCAGAAACAGGCGGGAGACCATGCTCTGGTCCATCCCCTCTCCGTTGTCCTGCACCGTAAAGCGGCACCAGATCTGATCATCTTTTGCGAATGTCTCCTCCGCCCGGATGGTGATGGAGCCTCCGGCAGGCGTAAACTTCCAGGCATTGGAAACCAGATTCAGGAGGATCTGGTTCACACGCGTACGGTCTCCCCGGAGATACCCGTTCCTGATTCTGCTGTCCAGAATCAGCCGGCTTCCCTTCTCCTCGCACTGCACCCCGTAAATCGTCTGGAGGGAAGCCAATACCTCATTCAGATCAAACGGTTCTTCCTGAAGCTTCAGCTTCTTGTTCTCGATTGCGGACATATCCAGAATATCATTTAAAATATTCAGGAGGATACCGGAAGAGGTCTGAATCCGCGCAAGATAGGTATCCTCCGTTTCCGGATCCGCTTCATGCAGACGGGCCAGACTTGTAAGTCCGAGGATGGCATTCATCGGCGTACGTATCTCATGACTCATATTGGAAAGGAAACAGCTTTTTGCATAGCTTGCGCGGTTTGCCGCCTCGACTGCCATTGCCAGCTGTTCATTTTTCTTTTCCAGCATTTTTCCATGCTTCTCCGCATCCTTGAAACGGATCAGAAAAATAATAAAGAAAACGATGACTGCAGTAACTGCAGTAAAAATGCTGAGTACCTTTCCGTACAGCTGCCAGAAAGTCGGGCGTTCATTCAGAATAACAGCGTCTGCCGGAAGCTGCGATCTGCTGATCCCGAATTTCTGCATGACATTCCAGTCAAACCATCTGGTTTCAGGACTTGTAAGTATCGGCGGAATGCCGGACAGATCCTCCCCGTTAAAGTATTTCATGGCCATGGTTCCGGCAATTTTTCCGGATTCCTCATGATCCACGAATTCACCGCCAAAAAGTCCGTCTCCGATGCCGGCTTCCACAATCCGGTAGACCGGCACCCGGGAATACCGGGTGATAAGGTCCACGGCCTGCTTGCTTGTATAAATATTGCCGTCTTTGTCCGCACTCAGAATCTGGTATATAAGGATGCTGTTCTGATCCACCGCTGATATTGCCCTGGAAAGTTCATCTCTTGAAAGCTCACTGCTGTTGATATTGCTGAAGGCAAGCGAGGGATATCTGCCGGAAAGAGCCTCCATCTGCTTCTGATCCGCAATGCCGGAGGCGCTGTTGTCCAGGATGGATATCACCTTGTCTGCATCCGGGTTGATTTTCAATGCAATATCGATATTCTCCGATACCGGAACTTCCTCGACCACACCGGTGACAAGCGGCTGCGCCGATTCTTTTTTTGCCAGCTCTATGTCATTTACACCTTCAAAAATCAAAGGCGTTTCCGGAAACAGCTCCGCCCGGTTTCTGATTGCAAAATCAAAAGCCGCATCATCTCCCACGATGATGACATCATACGGCTCCACATGCTCCAGCTGGTATTTAAGACGGTCATGGAACTGCTGCCGGTAGGTCTCGTCATCATAGGTCTTTGTCCCCATGAATGCATATTCGAGCGCAATATCATGATCCAGCGCCTCCTGGATGCCCTTGATCTGATAGGGTACTGTCGGCCATGCCAGTGTATAGGAGCTGATAAACAGCACCCTTTTCTGATGATCTGCAGACTGTCCGGCAGACACAGGTGTACATATGAGCATTAAAAAAAGCACGATATACAGTATCAGTACCCGGCCCGGTCGTTTCATCTCAGCTCCTCCGCCACACATGAATAGGAAAATTATTTTAAGTATAGCACCGAATATCAAATAAATGAAATATATCTGTGATATACTCAGATTGTCAGAGGCCGCTTTGCCGAGGCAGATGCAAATCAGCGGCTGTTCACTGAAAGGAGCGATTATGACTGAGAAATATCCTGTTGTTTTTGCCGGACACGGATCACCGATGAATGCGGTTGAACCGGGACGTTTCCGCGACGGATGGAAGGAAATGGGGCAGAGACTCGGAAAACCGCGCGCGATTCTGGCTTTATCCGCACACTATTATACAAACGGCCAGTTTGTAAATGACGCTGCCGTCAACAGGCAGATTTTTGACATGTATGGATTCCCGGATGAGCTTTACCAGGTCAGATATGCGCCGCAGAGCGATCCGGAAACAGTATGCCGTGTCAGGGAGCTCCTGGGTACGGACATCAGAACCGACAGCAGCTGGGGCATTGACCACGGCATCTGGGCTGTTTTATGCAATATGTATCCGGAGGCAGATATCCCGGTCGTCATGATCAGCACTGACGGAACCAAAACACCCGGTGAGCAGTATGCCTTCGGCGCCAGGCTTTCTCCTCTCCGGGAGGACGGCGTCATGATTTTTGCAAGCGGCAATGTCGTCCACAATCTGCAGCTTGTGGACTGGAACAATAAAGGCGGTGCCCCGTGGGCGGAAGCATTCGACGGATATATAAAAAAGAGCATACTGGAAAACCGGCCGATGGATGCCGTGCATTTTAATGAAAGCGGCCTGGACTGGCAGAAGGCAGTCCCGACACCGGAGCATTATTATCCGCTGCTTGCCGCACTCGGCGCAGCAGGAAAGGAATACCGGGCAGAGACATGGAACGAGGGCTGCGAGCTCGGCTCCATGTCCATGACCAGCTATCTTTTTAACAGTTAAACTGCAAGTGTTCTTAAATATGCCTTGTGTTCATCCGGAATCCGGTAGCTCTCTATCGCTTTCCGGATTGTTTTATTATGGGTCCAGGTATCGAGGCAGTGCTTCTCAAGATACGGCAGTGTCTGGTCATATTGTTTTGCAAGGGCTGTGGCAAAAAACCAGGCTGTCATCATGTTCACATAATACTCCTCCGAGCGGACTGCCGCAGCCTCTCTGAGATATTCCGGCTCAAATGCCTCATCCAGATAAAAGCGCATCAGCATTCCGGTTCCGAACCGGATTGTATAGGTTTCCGGAGAGCCCATCCAGCGCCGGATTTCCGGCAGAATCTCCGGCAGATGTTTTTTAAAGATCTGCGGATTTATCAGATCGCATGTTGCCCAGTTGTCAACATAAGGCAGAAACGCATCCAGCAGTTCAACTGTGCGGCGGCAGTCCCTGCAGCCGCTGATCAGGAGACCGTGCAGATTGTTTTCCTCATAGCAGAGATGCGGAAGCGTGCTGATAAATGTCTCCGCCGCCGGCTCTCCTGCAAACTCTGCTGCCAGTTTTCTGAGCGCCGGCATCCGCACCCCGATTACGGTGTCCGGTGCAACCGTCGGTATCAGACTGCACTGGAATTTACGATATTTCTGATCCTGAAGGCGGAACAGCCTTTCCTGTATTTCTGTCATTTCCTCTCCTGTTCACCCATGGACAGAAGCAGAAGCGTCAGATTCCTCTGGTATTTCCCGAGCTGCTCCCCATGACTTGTAAGACCGAGGTAGCTGCCGAGTTCTGCAGACATCTCCCGGGTAAAATCCTCCATCCAGTTCTTTTTCAGATACAGCCGGGTACGGCTGTAGCAGTTGACTGCAATGGTGAATTCCGGATGCGGAAGCGCATCATGCAGCCTGCGGAAGGTATCCAGTGCAACGGCAGAATCATACTGCGGACGTTCATGCTCCGGTATAAAATGCGCACGCATATATCTGCAGCAGGCATTATAGTCCGTAAATACCGCATAAACGCAGCCCGGTTTCCCTGTCTGCGGATCAAAATCCGTAAAGGTGCCGGTGCACTGCGCCCAGAAAGATCCGCTCTTTGAAGGTATGCTGACAAGCGCTTTAAAGTGCGCATCTCCGCGCTGCAGCGCAGAATCTGCTGCTTCCTCAAGTGCAGCCAGCGCCGTTTCCCGCCCGCGGAAATAGGATGCAATATCATATCCGAATGCAGCCTCATATTCCTCTTTGCTGAAACCGATTGTCCGGTAGGCCGCCTCATTGCACCATTCCACCGGATACCCCCCGGTCATCCCGGCCTTGACAATGCACACGCCGGTGGACTCCATCAGCATGTCATATTCGGCAAACTGCTGACGGAGACGTGCATTCAGCCGGTAAATTTCCTTCTGTCTCTCCGTATCCTGTGCTGATACGCTGCTGTCTTCTCTTCCGTTCATATACGGCTCCTCCTGGATGAGGTGCTGTCTGTTCCTGTAA
>CAZPEW010000211.1:0-4844 GCA_964585695.1 uncultured Lachnospiraceae bacterium | reverse complement strand
CCGCAGCAGAAAACCAAATCATAGGTGCATTGTATCCTATGAAATACAACCACTTTCTCCGATATTCTAATTTTTAAAGGATCTGGAATCAATTCATCTTGCGCTGTGATTCATTCCATATTAGAATGATTACAAAGTGCCGGAAATCATGGACGCACGCTGTGACTGCACAGCAGTGAGGACAGGACTTCATGGCACGCTCACAATCCGTAATCATGGAAGCTCTCTTCATGAAACACTTTACAGCACACCAGTCCGGAGGACCCGTCATGACTTTTTTACAGTTTCAGTGCTTTGCAGCTGCTGTTGAAGCAGATACCTTTTTTGATGCCGCCGACCGGCTCAACATCACACAGTCCACGCTGTCCAAGCAGATTTTCAAGCTGGAGGCCGAGCTGAATGTAAAACTTTTTGACCGCAGCCGCAGAAATGCCGTCCTGACCACAGCCGGCAGGTACTTTTACGGCTATGTAAAAAAAGAGCTGCGCCAGTATGACAGCATGCTCTCCAGGATGGACCAGTTTTCCGTCAAAAGTGAGAACCATCTGAAAATCGGGACACTCCCTTTCCTCCGGCAGTATCATTTTGCAGCACCTTTAAAGCACTTTGCAGAAGCACATCCGGAGATTGCATTCTCCTATGAGGAAGCAGAGGAGCCGGCACTGCTCCGCAATCTTGACAGCAATCTTTACCAGCTGATTCTGGTACGCGGAAATCTGGTTTCCGAGAACCGCTTCCGGATCTGCCCGATCCTGACAGACTATCTCTGCTCTATCCGGGCCCTCGCATCTGAGCGTCTCATCCTGATGAGCCAGTACACCGCCATTTACCGTTTCTGCATCGAACAGCTGCGGCTTGCCGGCATCGAGCCGCACATCATCCGTACGGAAAAGGTCGAGTCCATCCTGGATTCGGTTGCCGTAGGCGAGGGCGTCAGTCTGCTTCCTGCACAGAATGTCAGAATCTTCCATGATTCCAATACCTTCCGCCTGATCCCGGTCAATGATATCCCGCCGATGCAGATTGTTCTTGCACAAAAAAAGACTGCCGAAGAAACGGCAGCCGTCAGAAAATTTATCCAGTTTATGAAAAATGCGGCAGCACCGGTCAGCCGTCTGCATTCCGTTTCTCCGGAAGCCCCGGCAGATGACTTACCGTGAGATTCCGTACATCCGAGAGCAGGATATCTGTTCCGCTTTTTACAAAGCGCTTCAGGATTTCCCGGAGTTCCTGCTGACGTTCCTTAGGCAGTGCGCCCATTGATTTCATGATATCCGCTGCAAATTTTGATTTATCCGAAAAAAGCTCCGGAAATGTTTCCGCACCGGAACCGGTCAGTGCCGAGAATACCGCATCAATAAACAGCTTCCGGTCCTCAAACTTCAGATCCTGCAGCCAGTTCCGGATGGTTCTGTCTGCAAAAAGGCTGCCGTAGGTACGCGCTTCTGCAGCAGAAAAACGGTTTACGTATACCTCCCAGGAGAGCGCATCATGCTGCATGATGCCTTTTTCCGTACTTTTTACCACCTCATGCTCCTGATCGCCGGAAAGCAGTATGCCGATAAGCGAGCCTTCCGGGATAATGCTTCTGACTCTGGGAAGAATTGCCTGGTAGCCAGGCGTTTCCGTAACGACCGTAATAAAGCCAGGTCCGTCATTGGAATAAACCCGGCTGATTTTTGCCTGCACCTCCGGAAGACAGAAGGCCGAAGCAAACACTGCAAAATTTCCGCCCTTGGAATGTCCGCCGACCAGAAATGTCTCCTGCGCTTCCGATGCATGCCGGTTCAGATACTGCACCGCATTGCGCTGCCCCGCCGTCTCATACTGATAGCTCAGATTCAGATCCTCTTTCCAGCCGACAATCGTATCATCGGTTCCGCGGTAGGCGATATAGGTGATACCCGGCATCCGGTAGACGACTGCCGAGAACTGCGCTTCCTTCTCCAGATCAATGTCATTCACATAGGAGGACAGCCTGAGTCCGGCAAACCGGGGAGCTGCCGCAAGTTTTTTCAGGAGAAAAGGTGCCATTCTGGTAAACTGCTGCCGTTTCAGGAGCTCCTCCTCGGTATGCAGCGTAAAATAGAGAGCCGCCGCCTCCTGGATGGAAATACCTGCGGGATCTTCCTCTCCCGGAACCACTCCCTCAAAATCCGTATAGGCAAGCTCGGCGAGAATAAGATTATCCGCCTCATTAAACGGATCCAGAGAAAACGGAACATCGCCTCTCCAGTCCAGATACTCCGAAATATTCGCCATAAAATCCTCCTGCCCTGCCGCCGGAATTCCGGCAGACCGCCTTATTCCTCTGTTTCACGGACCTTTGCGCAGATCTTGATTCCGTTTACGGAAACATTATCGGCAACCGGGATCAGGAAATACTCCACGCCGTCGATCACCCGCGTTTCGATCAGTTCCGTCGCCTCCGTATTGACATCCAGCTTCAGATTGTCCGTCTTTACCTGCAGCTTTTTCCGCTCCGCTACATTCTCCGCCATCAGCGGCGCAGGGTTGCTGCCGGCGATTTCCTCATAAACCGTATCAAACTTTTCCAGTGCTTCCTCTTTGGCGCCGTTATTCGCAAGGAGCCTGCGAATGTCATTTTTCTCGAGAACCGGCGGCACCGGATCATCCTTTCTGTCCTCCACCAGCTTTGTCACTTCCTCATTGATACTGCGGACAATCTCAAAGTCACAGTCCCGGCCCAGCGTTTCCTCGATAACGGAACGGAAAACGTCCTTTTCAGCAGCTTCCGGCCGCGGCAGCTCTGTCCCGAGCAGTTCCTCCGCGAGCTCATCATGACGCTCTGCCGGATTTTTTGCATAATACAGAGATGCATGCAGATCCGTGTTACGGTCATTAAATGCCGGGAAGAGAAAACTCACCTCCGGCTTCTGCACTGCCCAGTCCTCCGCACGGCTGCGGAAGCTCTGGTGTTCGCTGTCATAGCAGAGGCCGTCCCGGAGGAGACTTACCGGACAGATGCTTACCTGGATAAAGGAATATACATATTCGGAAGCATCATCCATCGTAAGGCCATCCGTTGTTTTGGACGGAATATCGTAAACGCCGTGGATCAGCAGCACCAGATATTTGCCGGGGAACTGGTAGGAGGCAATCACCTTTTCAAAAAATTCCTCTGTCAGCGCGTCATCCTTCAGTTCACTTTCCAGCAGCCTGTACAGAAACGCCTGGTGTCCGCCCTCTTTTTCCTCTGCAAGCGGGAATTCCACATTGAAAAGATTGCGGCCGATTCTGCCGGAGAGTCCCTTCCGGAAAATCTCGCAGTATTTGAACATTTCCTCATCCTCAAGTGCCAGGAAGGTTTCCTTCAGGGTCGTGGTGCGCTCCTTGTTCTCATCTACCAGCACGCCGCGCATGCGGTCTACCCTGCAGTTATTTTTGTCAAACAGTTTCTTTACTTCCGTAATTGCCTTTTTATCCATATTTTCATCCTCTTGATTATTGTATTTTCACAGCCGGCCTCCGCAGAAAGGCGCCGCAGCTTCGTTTACAGCTCTTTCAGCGCATTGATTTCTGCCTCTGTCAGTCTCCGGTACTCCCCTGGGGCCAGTGTCTCATCCAGCCGCACCGGTCCCATGGAAAGGCGCTTTAAATACAGCACTTCCTTGCCGAGAGCAAGAAACATCTTTTTGATCTGATGAAACTTTCCCTCCTGGATGGTCGTCTCAACCTCGGAAACATCTCCGCTGCTCAGAATGGTCAGTACGGCCGGAAGCGCTGTCAGATCCTCATCATAGCGGATGCCGTGCCGGAAACGTTTTACATCATTCGCAGTCACCCTGCCGGAAACCCTCGCAAAATACACCTTGTCCGTATGATGCTTCGGACTCAGCAGCCGGTGGGTCAGTTCCCCGTCATTCGTGATCAGGAGGAGTCCCTCCGTATCCTTGTCAAGCCGTCCGACCGGATAAAGATCACTCCGTTTCCGCTCCTTCATGAGATCCAGCACCGTCACCTGATGCTTGTCCTCGCTCGCCGAAATCACGCCTGCGGGCTTGTTCAGCATATAATATTCGAATGCTTCGTACTGCACAGGCTCGCCGAGATACAGCACCTCCGGTTTTCCGGCACTGTTTCCTGCAGCATTTCCCGTACTGACAGCATCCGCCTCCGGAATATTGAATCCCGGATCCTTTATGATTTCTCCTGCCACCTGTACCTTTCCGGCATGAATGTTCTTTTTTATATCACTTCTTTTTCCGACGCCCATGTCGGCAAGGTATTTATCGAGACGCATCTTAAGCTCCATTCTGTATGTACCGCGTAAACATAAAGAGTTTATCACAAAAAGCAAAAAAAATGGAGACGATCCCACAGGAATCGTCTCCATTTATATATAATACTCCCCCGTATAACCTTGATCAGAGAAAAGTTCCGGCTTACTTTGTTTCCGGAAGCTGATCCTTTGTAACTTCCTCTACGATACGCACCATGGCATTCAGGATATTCTCATAGCCTGTGCATCTGCATAGATGTCCGGAAATCAGCTTTCTTAACTCTTCCCTTGTATAATGCTTCCCGGTCCCGACGATCTCCACAGCACTCATAATGATGCCCGGTGTGCAGAAGCCGCACTGAACGGCACATTCGTCAATAAAAATCTGCTGGATCGGAGACAGCTCGCCGGATTTGCTCTTGAGTCCCTCGACTGTAAGAACGCTCTTTCCGTCTGCCCACATGGTCAGATAAATACAGCTGTCAATAGCCTCTCCATTCACAAGCACTGTGCAGGCACCGCATTCGCCGACCTCACAGCCTTTTTTAACAGAGGTAAGTCCCAGTCTTAAGCGCAGTGTATCAAGGAGAGATTCTCTCTC
>CAZPEW010000210.1:0-4850 GCA_964585695.1 uncultured Lachnospiraceae bacterium | reverse complement strand
CCATCGCATCCCGGTTGTCCTGGTCTGCAATAACGGCAATAACCTTGGCCGGTGAAAGAGCATTTTCAATAAGGTATGCAGGATTTTCATCATAGGCGATAATATCAATCTTCTCACCCTTCAGTTCATCTACAACTGCATTTACTCTGCTTCCGTTCAGTCCGACACAGGCACCGACCGGATCAACATCCGGATCATTGGACATGACTGCCATCTTGGTTCTCGAGCCTGCCTCTCTCGCAATGGCCTTGATCTCCACGATGCCCTCTCTGACCTCGGAAACTTCCTCCTCAAACAGCCGTTTTACGAGCTCCGGATGCGTTCTGGAAATCATGACTCTCGGTCCGCGCGGTGTATCTCTTACTTCAACCACATATACCTTGATGCGGTCATTCGGTGAAAGTGTCTCTCCCTTAACCTGTTCATTCTCGGAAAGGTAACCGTCCACCTTGCCCAGGTTTACGACAATGGACTTGCCTGTATCTCTCTCAACAACACCGGTAACAACATCCTTTTCCATTGAATAATACTCATTGTAAAGGACTCTTCTTTCTTCTTCTCTGATTTTCTGTACGATAACGCCCTTGGCATTCTGCGTTGCAATTCTGCCGAAGCTCTTGGAATCGATCGGAACCTGCACAATATCACCGAGGGACTTGGTCGGATCTGTCATTTTTGCTTCTGTCAGAGAGATCTCCGCAATCGGATCTGTGACCGTTTCAACTACTGTTTTATCTGCAATAACGGAAAAATCGCAGGTATCCGGGTCAACATTGACTCTTACATTGTCTGACGAACCGAAATGGTTCTTGCAGGCAGTCTGCAGCGACACCTCAATAGCTTCAATCAGTGCCTGCTTGGGGATTCCTTTTTCCTTTTCCAGTAAATCAAGTGCGTCACGAAGTTCTGTATTCATTTTCCTTTATCCTCCTGGTAAACCGGGACCCTGCCGGTCCTGATCCGTTTATTCTTTATGATCTGTTTCTTCTGTATTGTCAGCTGTCCCGGCACTCTCCGACGCCGCGCTGCTCTCTCCCTCAATATCCTCGTTTTCCTCGAGATTGATATTCTGCGGCTGATCCTTAAACCCGACGGAACAAACCTCAAGCATATACTGCTCAGGAATAAAATCCTCTTTGTCCAGCCATTTGGATAACCTTCTTGAAAACGCCGCACAGTCATTGACTGTCATGTCGGAACCGTCCGCCTTCATAATAAATGCTCTGAGATAATATTCGTTGTCTTCTTTTGTAAATGTTACACTGTCCAGCTCGTATCCCATACCGGGAACAATTGACCGGAGCCAGGCCTCGACCTTTTCCGTATACATGCGCCTACCTTTACCTTTACTGTGATCAGTTTCCCATTGCTATAGTAAAAGGAGCAAGCGAAACGCCTGCTCCTTCCAACTAGTCAACAATACTTTAGAAATATAGCACAGCCAATCCCATAAATCAAGTGAGAATGGCAATTTTTCCAGCATTTTCCGGGATATTTTCATTAAAATTCCGAAACAGCCGTAAACGATGCGCAGAAGACGACCGGTGTAAAAAGTCCGGCAGCATAGGATACAGCAGAAAAATCTGCAGCTGTCTGTTCAAAACCTGCAATGTGTATGCAGGTACATCATTTTTGTCTGCCTCCGGAGGATTTTTCCGGCTTCTGCACTTCATTTGCAGGCTTGCTCTGCGGCTTTGTCTTAATGTCCGTTCTGATTTCCGGTTCCCGTACTGCTGTTTTCTTATTGCTGTCAGTCTGCCGCAGATCCCGGACAGATATCTTTTTTCCGCCGCCGTCCGCAGCTGATTTTACCGTTTTATGATCATCCGTGCGGGAAACAAAACTCTTTTCACGCAGCTTGTCAACCGCCTCCTGGCCTTTTCTCAAAGCCTCATCTTTAGACTTTTCCGCACGGTCAAACTTATCCTGCATATCCTCATTGCCGTATCTCAGCCGATGGAAGAATCCGTTCGAAGGCTTTTTCATCTCATCAATCCTGGATTCTTTTCTGTTCAGATATTTTGCCTCGTCAAAAACAACGGAACCGTCTGCTGCCTTTACCGGTGTTGTATAGGTGATGTTATTGGCAGCATACATACCCGCGCTGACAACCATCGCCTTCATTTCTGCTTCATCTGCCGCGGCATTTTTACCCTGGTTTCTCTCATTGCAGAGAGCACGGACAGATTTTCCGTTGATAAAGATGCAGTCAAATTCATTCAGTCCATTCTCCGTAAGCATCTTTTTCTGGTCGTCACCATATAGCCTGCCGAGTGAGTTGTCATAGGTCGCACCCGAAAACTTCAGCTGCTGCTGTGTAAAACCGCCCTTGTTCTCAGCATAGCTTTCATAAGCATCCCGCATGGCATCCGTGTCAATACTCTGCCCGTCTCTGTCATGTCCGTGGTAGACCATCTGGATTTCCTGTGTTTCTTCATTGATGTTTTCTGCATCCCATAATTTATTTCCTACTGCTTTAAGATCCGGCTGCACTGTATTACTGTCTGCCTGCAGCAATGTTTCAAATGAAATCTCTTTCAGTAAACCGGGAGTGTCCTTGCTTCCCGGCAGAAAAGTATTGCTTACTTCCTCATAGATTGCTTCAGAAGCATATTTCAGAAGAGGAGTATCCTTCGTCTGAAATATTTCCTCATATGCCGGGTCATCACCCACTCCTAATCCTACAAAAGAGCCCTGATTATCTGCAGCTATCGGCTGGATTTTGCCGCCATGTTCTTTTGCCGCCTTTGAAATTGCATGCAGCGCATTTTTTGCACCAATCTGTATACTAATGTTGGACAGATCACCATCACGGACTTTTCCTTCAAAATTATCGAAAGCACTCTGCCTGGTTCTGTATAACTGCTGGATTATCATGGCAGCTATTTCCAGCGATGGCTTTTTTTCAAAATCTTCCTGCGTCTGATTCGTATTTTTTAAGAAGCTTTCTTTCAGCGAAGGATATTCCATGTTCATCAGTGATGAAGTAAAATTACCCGGGTTCATGTACTCAATTCTTGTGATATTATCGAAAAGAACATCATCGTTGCTCAGATCTCCTACTTCATTCAGATTGAGATGATCCGTTGCATACTTATACATACCGGCCAGTTCCTGTCCGATTTCCTCGCCATGCGTTTTCTTTGCATCAGCACTCAGCCCTTTGGGGTTTCCGAAAATTCTGCGGAATTCACCGCCCAGTTCTTTCTTATGCGCCATTGCCTGCGGAGAATCCGAAAACAGTTCCTCCTCCTTCATCCCTTTGGACAGACAAAACAGGATTTCAATATTTGCTCTTTCATTAATATCTCTTGCATATTCTGTAATGAGAATATCCCGGTTTTCAGCCGGACTGATTCCATTATTATTTACAGTATCATTCAAAACCATCTTTTTCCCCAGGTCATAGAATTCTTCCTTTGAAAGACCCTGAAATTCTTTTCCTGAGGTATCCATGAAATCAACAGAAAAGCGATGCAGCTTTTCATGGTTTTCTGCATCCTTTTTATTTATTTTCTGTACATACTCACGGGCA
Organism: uncultured Lachnospiraceae bacterium; assembly: GCA_964585695.1. Lineage (GTDB taxonomy): Bacteria > Bacillota > Clostridia > Lachnospirales > Lachnospiraceae > Oribacterium. The sequence goes on along the minus strand of CAZPEW010000210.1, from coordinate 1,315 downwards.
GCTTTTACCTGCTGATCTGTAAATTTGACTTTCATCGCATCTCTCCCTCTGAGCCGCGCTCCATAAAATGTATTTCGTATGATTTATCACTTAAAATACAGACATCCGCTGAAAATATGATTTTACGGATTAAGCTTTGCCAAACAGATTTTATGGTTGAATCTTAGCATGAGAGACTGCGGAATTCCACAGAAAGAGCATGAACGGTATTTTTAATGACTTAAACCGGAAATCTGCCTGAGCAGGGAGAAGCAGCAGGCAGCCGCACTTCAGAAGGCGATTCCCATCTGCTCGATCAGAAGACCCCAGAAAACGCCTGAAAAATACAGGATCATCAGAACCTTGAGGTTTTCATTCGGATGATCATTTGTACGGAACAGTACCAGAAGTCCTACACCCGCACCAACCAGCAGTCCGCTCATCATCTGTCCGGCATTCAGAATGCCAAGCAGATACAGTTCCGTTATGGTAACCGAGGATGCACAGTTCGGAATGAGGCCTACAATGCCGGTCAGGAAAACACCGACAACCGGTTTGTTTGCCAGAAAGCTGCCGATTGCCTCCTCCCCGATTCCCTCGATCAGTACCGTAATCAGGAAAGTGATAACAAAAATAAAGGCCGTGATCTGGACTGTATGCCGGAAAGCCGGCATCAGAATCCCGTCCTCATTCTCCTCGCAGGCACAATGCTCCCTCTCACAGAGATCGTGAATGTGTTTATCCGCATCATGCGTATGCTTCTCATGGCGGATTACATAATCCACAAAAAAGCCGCTGATAAGTCCCAGAAGTATTTTGGTTCCCAGAATCTTTATGATTGTCAGCGGAGCAACAGCTTCTGAAATAAATATCGGGAGCATTTCATCCGAGGTTGAAAGAAATACAGCAATCAGTGTTCCGAGTGTTATAACTCCGCCGGAAAAAAGACTTGCTGCCGCTGCAGAAAATCCGCACTGCGGCACTACGCCGATCAGCGCCCCGATCACCGGTCCGAATTTCCCGGATTTCTCCAGGAGCGAGGCGGATTTTCCTTCCGCCTTATGCTCAATATATTCCATGACCAGATAGGTCACAAACAAAAATGGTATCAGCTTTACGGTATCAATCACCGCATCCTGCAAAGCACTTAATATCATGGTTTCCCTCTCACTGTAAAATACAAGGTGCAACTATAATAATATACCATATCTGTCAAGTGCCTCCGGGCCTCAGACTTTTAAGGAAGCCTCAATCAGTCCGCGGAACAGCGGATGCGCATGATTCGGTCTTGATTTGAATTCCGGATGTGCCTGCGTTCCGATAAAGAAAGGATGGT
>CAZPEW010000209.1:3322-4869 GCA_964585695.1 uncultured Lachnospiraceae bacterium | reverse complement strand
AAGTGCTTTACAAGGAACAGAAGAGATCCGGTATCGTCAAGAGAGAAACACGGAAAATATATCCGAATGATCCGTGCCCTTGCGGATCCGGCAAGAAGTATAAAAAATGCTGTATGAGAAAGGACCAGGAGCTTGCTCTTGCTGCTGAGAACGAGGTATGACAGATTACGTGATCAGAGCAACGGCCGCAGCCGGTCAGGTGCGTGCCTTTGCATGTACAACACGCGGTGTTGCAGAGGAAGGCAGAAAGGTCCACAATAATTTTCCGATCTGCACGGCCGCTCTCGGAAGGCTGATGAGCGGTGCGCTGATGATGGCGGCTGATATGAAAGGCGAGCGTGATCTCATTACGCTCAGCATCAAATCAGACGGTCCGATCAGAGGCATTACCGTTACGGCTGATGCACAGGGACATGTAAAAGGCTACTGCGCAAATCCGCGTGTGATTCTGCCTTCGAATGCTTCCGGGCATCTGAATGTCGGCGGAGCTGTAGGCCGCGGAACATTGAATGTCATCAAGGATATCGGACTGAAGGATCCGTATGTCGGCCAGATCGAACTCCGTACAGGTGAGATCGCAGAGGATCTGACAGCGTATTTTGCGGTTTCCGAGCAGATCCCTTCTTCTGTGGGACTGGGCGTACTGCTTGACAGGGAGAACAATACTGTCCGCCAGTCAGGCGGTTTTATCATTCAGCTGATGCCGGATGCTTCCGAGGAAACCATTTCTTTCCTGGAGCAGAAACTGCAGGGAATCCGTTCTGTCACCAGTATGCTGGATGAGAACATGACACCGGAGGATATCCTTAAAGATATCCTCGGCGAGCTGCATCTGGAAATCAATGACAGAAAAGAAGTAAGCTTTTACTGCGGCTGCAGCCGCGAGCGGGTGGAGAAAGCATTGGTGTCGCTTGGCAGAGATGAGCTCAGCAGCATGATTGCGGACAATAAGACGGAAGAAGTGAACTGCGATTTCTGCGGCAGGCATTATTATTTCTCGAATGCAGAATTAAAGGAACTCTATTCCAGGGCCAAGGCATAAAGATAAAAAATATTTTCATTGACGTTGAATAAGGTTTGTGCTATTATAATTCTCGTTGTTATTAATAGTTATAACAACTTATTGTATTATTTTTGGAGGTATATTTAATGAAGGGAACAGTTAAGTGGTTCAACAACCAGAAGGGTTACGGCTTTATTTCTGATGAGACAGGTAAGGACGTATTCGTTCACTACTCAGGACTTGCTGGAGACGGATTCAAGTCACTTGAAGAGGGTCAGGCAGTAGAGTTCGACGTTGTAGATGGCGCTAAGGGACCTCAGGCAACAAACGTAGTAAAGCTTTAATTTTTCTTGCAAGTATACCTTCTTGTTAATATTTTATATTTACAAAAAGTATTCGCGATCTAAGAAAGAAAAAAGCAAGGCGATATCCATATGGATACCGCCTTTTCTTTTATTCTGCGGAAAAGGTGCGGGAGACAAAGGTTATGAAGCAGAGCAGCAAGGCAAAAAAAGTCAGCATGTATGGAATGCTGCTGGCGCTT
>CAZPEW010000209.1:0-3312 GCA_964585695.1 uncultured Lachnospiraceae bacterium | reverse complement strand
ATGCAGAAGCCATGATGCCGGTCAGTATCGGTGTTCCCGGCGTTAAACTGGGGCTTCCGAATATGGTTACGGTAATCGGGCTTTATTCAGTCGGACCTGCCGGAACTGCGGTGATCAGCCTGCTCAGGATTCTTCTCTCGGCAGCGGCCTTTGGGAATGCCATGACACTCTGGTATTCTGCGGCAGGCTGGACACTCAGCTTTTTATGCATGATTCTCCTCAGAAAGTATGCAGGACTTACGGCATTGTCTGTCAGTACAGCCGGAGGCATTATGCATAATGTCGGCCAGCTTACGGCGGCAGTGCTTCTCATGCATACGGCAGCACTGTACTATTATCTGCCCGTCCTGCTGCTTGCAGGCACGCTGTCAGGCTTTATAATCGGTTTCCTTGCGGGACTGGTTTCGGAGCGTATCGGTCAATATATGAGGATGTTCCTGTAATCAGGAGCATCCTTTTGTTGAATGTGTATAAATTTACAAACAGAGCCAAAATGGCTCTTGACTTATTCCGGATCGAATGTATAATTGCAAACATGAGTTGCATAAATATGCAAAACATATTCCGGATACAGCAGATATCCGGAGTCAGTCAGATAGATCCCCAGGGGATCGAGGAGGATATTATGAAAAAATTCACAGCATTCGCGATGGCATCATTAATGGCATTTTCACTTGCTGCATGCGGTTCTTCCGCAACAGCAACCACAGCAGCCGCATCCAGCGCGGCAGATACAACAGCGGCTGCATCCAGTGCAGCAGAAACAACGGCAGCAGCCAGCTCCGCAGCAGCAACAGCTGCATCCAGTGCGGCAGAAACCACAGCGGCAGGTGCTGCTTCATCCTATGCAGGCAAGAAGCTGATCATGGCAACCAATGCCGAGTTCCCTCCGTATGAGTATCATGACGGAAATGATATCGTCGGTATTGATGTAGATATTGCAAAGGCAATTGCAGAACAGATGGGTGCCGAGCTTGAGGTTTCCGATATTGCATTCGACTCCATTATTCCGGCAATCCAGTCTGACAAGGCTGATTTTGGCGCAGCAGGAATGACCGTTACGGATGACAGAAAGACCCAGGTTGATTTCTCGGACAGCTACGCAAAGGCAGTGCAGTCTGTTATTGTAAAGAGCGACAGCAAGATCGCTTCCATTGATGATCTGAAGGACAAGGTAATCGGCGTTCAGCAGGGCACAACCGGTGATATCTATGCAACGGATGATTACGGCGAGGGCAATGTACAGAGATTCCCTAAGGGCGCTGATGCCGTTCAGGCTCTTTCTTCCGGAAAGATTGATGCAGTCATCATTGACAACAATCCGGCCAAGGTATTTGTAGAGCAGAACCAGGGCCTCAAGATTCTTGACACAGCTTATGCAGAAGAGGAATATGCAATTGCGGTCAAGAAGGACAACAAGGAGCTGCTTGACGGTATCAATACTGCCATCAAGAGCCTTAAGGATTCCGGCGAACTGGATAAGATCGTTGCCAAGTATATCAAGGCAGAGTAAGGATTGTTTTTTCCGGACAGGCATCCCGGAAAGATATAATGCAATGATCGGCTGAAAGATCATTGAAAATGGTTTGAAAATGTCGTACGATGTCGTTAATCGTACAGAAGAGGCAGTCGGATCCATGCTGTAGAGCAGCAGGTCCGGCTGCCCTACGCGTACAGAAACAGAAAAAACAGCACAGGCTATGCCTGTGAAATGGAGGGCGCAAGGTGACTATCAAAGAAAGATTGTTTATGAACCTGGTTAAGGACGGAAGGTGGCAGTACCTTACCGACGGCTTAAAAAACACGATGCTGATCACAGTGTTTGCCTGTGCGCTTGGTATCGTTCTCGGACTGCTGATTGCGGTAATACGTTCCACACATGACAAAACCGGAAAGCTGACCATTCTGGATGCAGTCTGCAGAGTATATCTGACGGTAATCCGCGGTACGCCTTCTGTAATTCAGCTGATGATTTTCTATTACTGTATTTTCACGTCCAGAGCATTCTCCGGAATCTTTGTTGCCTGCATTGCATTCGGACTGAATTCGGCGGCCTATGTTGCGGAAATCATCCGTTCCGGTATCATGTCGATTCCGCAGGGACAGCTGGAAGCCGGCCGTTCGCTTGGCTTTACCTATGTGGAGACCATGAAATACATCATCATGCCGCAGGCAATCAAAAACGTCCTTCCGGCACTCTGCAACGAGTTTATCGTGCTGATCAAGGAGACTGCAGTTGCCGGCTACGTTGCCGTACAGGATCTGACCAAGGGCGGCGATATTATCCGTTCAAGAACATATGATGCCTGGACACCGCTGCTGACGGTTGCTGTGATCTACCTTGTACTGACCATGTTCCTCACCAATATTGAGAAGCGAATTGAAGGGAGTCTGAGACGCAATGAGCGATAATATGAATCATGCTGATACGGCAGAAAAGATCCTCAAAAGTGCGGCATCCGATGTCAAAACCGGCGAGGTGCTGATTGATGTCCAGAACCTGTCCAAAAAATTCAAGGATCTGAGTGTCCTTAATAATATTTCCACACAGATCCACAAGGGCGAGGTGCTTTGCGTCATCGGGCCTTCCGGCTCCGGCAAGTCCACTTTCCTCCGCTGCCTGAATCTCCTGGAGACGCCGACATCCGGACATGTATATTTTGAGGGGAATGATATAACGGATAAAAATGCAGATGTTGATAAACTGCGCCAGAAAATGGGCATGGTTTTCCAGCAGTTCAACCTTTTTCCGCATATGAACATCCTTGACAACCTGACGCTGGCACCGGTCAAAATCCTGCATATGGACAGAAAGCAGGCCGAGGAGGAAGCCAGGGCACTGCTGGAAAGAGTCGGACTTTCAGACAAGGCGGAGAATTTCCCGCTCCAGCTTTCCGGCGGACAGCAGCAGCGTGTAGCCATTGTGCGGGCGCTTGCCATGCATCCGGATGTCATGCTTTTTGATGAGCCGACTTCTGCACTTGATCCGGAGATGGTAGGAGAAGTGCTTGCAGTTATGAAGCAGCTGGCTCTGGAGCATATGACCATGGTTGTCGTAACACATGAGATGGGATTTGCAAAGGAAGTTGCCAACCGTGTCATGTTCCTGGAAGGAGGAGATTTTATTGCCGAGGGCGAGCCTAAGGAATTCTTTGAACATCAGGATAATGAACGGCTGAAGGCATTCCTCAGCAAGGTACTGTGAATGCTTCTGCTTGAAGAAAATCCGTGAATATGATAAAATAAGCCGGCGAACAAATGTTTGCCGGCTCTTTTATTTGGAGTGCGCAGATCGGGAGAACAGTTCCGGCG
>CAZPEW010000208.1:0-4915 GCA_964585695.1 uncultured Lachnospiraceae bacterium | reverse complement strand
ACAGAGACGGTTCGATTCAAGATAAATCGGAGTCTCCGGATCAATCTTCCGGATCATGCCGCTTAGGGTTCTTCCCGGGCCGATCTCCAGGAAACCGTCGATCCCCGAAGCAATCATTCTGCGAATGATTTTTTCCCACAGCACCGGACTGCAGATCTGGGACGAAAGAATCCGCGCGGCATCCCCCTCATACGGTTCCGCCGTCATATCTGCATACAGAAGCACCTGCGCCGGATGCAGCTCCGTCTCCGCCAGAACCGCTGCAAAAGCTGCGGCAGCATCTTTCATAAACGGCGAATGAAACGCGCCCTTTACCTTGAGCATCACAGCCCGTCCGCCTGCATTCCGCACACTTTCCGAGAAAGCATTCATTTCATCTGCAGCCCCGGAAACCGCTATCTGCCCCGGGCAATTGTAATTCACCGGATATACGGAGCTGTACTGCGCACAAAGCGCCTGGATCGTCTCCTCCGGCAGTCTCAGGACTGCCGCCATGGACGTCTCCTGCAGCTCCGCTGCCGCCTGCATAAGCTCCCCTCTCTTCATTACAAGCCGGAAGCCGGTCTCTGTGTCAAACATACCCGCGAATGCAGCTGCCGCCACCTCTCCGAGTGAAAATCCTGCAGCTGCCGCCGGACGGATGCCATACTCCTTAAGAACCGCAGCTGCCGCAAGCTCAAAAGCATAAAGACAAGGCTGTGTGTTTTTTGTTTCCTGCAGTTCCGCCTCTGTTCCGGAAAAGCACTGCTCCATGGTGCCGGGACGCAGTTTCTCGCACTGCCGGAACACCTCCGCCGCCGCAGGATATTTTTCATACAGATCTCTGCCCATGCCCGGGAACTGATCGCCCTGTCCCGCAAATACAAATGCAAGCTTCCTCATTCTGACGCCTCCCGATCTTCTGGTTTTTCTGTCATATACGCGGATACGCGGCATAGCACTGCCTCTGCTTCCGTCATAACCTCTCTTACAATTTCCGCTGCCGGCTGCTCTTTTTTTACCATGGAGGCAATCTGTCCGGACAGAAAACACCCTCTTGCCTGATCGCCTTCCTGCACTGCAAGCCGCAGCGCACCGGTGCCCATTGCCTCCAGTGCTTCATCCGATGCCCCGCCGTACTCCGCTTTTTCATAGTCTCTTGCAAACGGCGTCCGCAGACTGCGGACAGGATGTCCCAGCCGCTTCCCGGTCACCATGGTACAGAGATCTGTGGCCTTCAGAATTTTTTCCTTATACGCAGGATGAATGGTGCATTCATATGCGCTGAGGAACCGCGTGCCCAGCTGTACACCGCAGGCACCCAGCATAAATGCAGCCGCTGCCCCCCGTCCGTCTGCAATTCCGCCGGCGGCAAGCACCGGCAGACCGGTAGCATCGCAGATCTGCGGAACCAGTACCATGGTCGTCAGCTCTCCGACATGACCGCCGCTTTCGCCGCCTTCCGCAATCAGCGCGGAAGCGCCGAGTCTCGTCATGAGCCTGGCCATCGCAACGGATGCCACAACAGGAATCACGTGAATCCCCGCTTCTTTCCAGATGCTCATGTAGCGGGACGGATTGCCTGCACCGGTCGTTACAACCGCCACCCTTTCCTCTGCAACCGCCTGTGCGACCTCTTCTGCATTCGGACTTAACAGCATGATATTGACACCGACCGGCTTGTCTGTCAGAGACCGCGCCGTCCGGATCTGGGTGCGGACATATTCTGCCGGCGCATTTCCGGCTGCAATAATACCGAGTCCGCCGCCCTCTGAAACCGCTGCCGCCAGCCTGCCGTCTGCAATCCATGCCATGCCGCCCTGAAACAGCGGATAGCGGATGCCAAGCAATGTACAAAGTTCAGACCGAATCATCCTTCTGCTCCTTATCTTTTTATGTTCTGGATAAACTGATCCAGCTCATCAATGGTCTCCACTTTCCGGTCCAGCTCAATCTCAACGCCGATTTCATCCTCCAGATCCATGATCAGCTCAACCGTATCGAGCGAATCAATGCCCAGTTCTGTAAAAGTGCTCTCCGGCCTGATTTTTGTGATGTCACAGCCTGTCCGGTCCGCTACGATTTTTGCAATTGCATTGAAATACATGATTTTTTCCTCCGATATTGTATTTTTGACAGATTTGTGTTCCTGTAAGCCACCATCATACAGACCCGCAGTTCCTCCGGAATGCCGCCGGCGTTCCGCAGGCGTTCCATGTAAAATAAAAAATCCTGCCGGACTGTTCTCCGGCAGGATTTCCCTGATTATCTTCTTTTTTATCTTCTTTATCTGCTGTTTCCGTTTTTATACCCGAAATCCGGAATCTGGTGCCAGCGCTCTCTGAAGTAATGCGCAGCAAGCTTAGGCTTTCTGTCACGGGTAAACATTCCCTTCTTGTTGCCCTGGACACGCATGATACCCTGACTGGTTGCAAAATCCGCAAAGTTCCAGGTCTGCTCTCCGGCAACACAGGGATAGTCATCAAACACCCTGTTGTTCATCTTGTAATAATCCACCTGATATTCCTCGGTAAACATCACCGGTGTCGTGTCATGCAGTCCCATGACCGTATCGGCACCGTACTCCGTAAAGATCACCGGTCTGCCCTTGACCTCCCAGCCATCCATTTCATGCCGGAGCGCCGCCTCCGACGCCTCGAGATCACCGCCGCCGACATACCAGCCGTAATAGCGGTTCAGGCAGAACACATCGCTGAGCCGGGAAGTACAGTCCTTTGCAGGTGCATCCGGCATCATGACACTGACCAGTGTGCACGGCCGTTTCTCCGGATCAAGCTCCCGCGCCAGGGCAAAAAGCGGTGCGAAATATTCATAGGCACCCTCCGCCGAGGAATCCGGCTCGTTCGCAATGCTCCAGATGACAACGCAGGCATGATTTTTGTCCCGCGCGATCAGGTCGCGGATCACCTCTTTATGATGCGCCTGCGTCTTTACGCCGTTCACCGGGTCAAAGGTCTCTGTCCGCTCGCCCTTCTCGTTGGCACCGCCGCCGAATTTCAGGTTGACGCCGACCGCCGTTGTCTCATCAATAACAACAATTCCCTCTTCATCACAGAGACGCATCATTTCCTCGCTGTACGGATAATGGCTCGTCCGGAAGCTGTTTGCCCCCTGCCACTTCATGATGGAAATATCCTTTACATTCATCGGCATGTTAAGGCCGCGTCCGTTCGGGAAAGTATCCTCATGCTTGCCGTAGCCCTTGAAATAAAACGGCTTCCCGTTGATCAGGAAATTCTTCCCTTCGATGCGAATGCTTCTGATCCCGTAGGGCAGCTCATATATATCCGTTTCAAAGCGTACCTCCACCTGATAAAGGTATGCCTTCATCGGCTGCCATAACTGCACATTCTTTACAGAAAGCGTACCGGAGAGGCCGTCTGCCTCTGCCACTGCCTTCCCCGTTCTGTCTAGGAGGCGGACATGACAGCGGCTGTCTCCGTCCGCACCTGCAGCAGCCCCCATGGCAATGTCATGCGCTGCGACCGCATCGACCTGATAATGTACTTGTGCATCCGGACCGGAAATTTCCGACGTCAGCGTAATGTCCCGGATATAGCTCTCCGGCGTTGTATAGATCCGCACCGGTCTTGTAATGCCGCAGTAATTAAAGAAATCAAAATTCGGCTTGTTGCAGGGTCTCGCGGAAGCCACCGAAACGCCCATCGTCACGCCGCCCAGCATTTCGCTCTTGCCGCCGACCGGAAGCGTTGTATAATCCACCCGGTTATCCACTGCAATCGTCAGGAGATTTTCCCCCGGTACCAGCACCTCTCCGATTTCAGCCTCAAACGGCAGGAATCCGCCCCTGTGCTCCGTGATCTCCTGCCCGTTCAGATACACCCTGGCATGGTGTGTTACCGCATCCATACGGAGGACTGTTCTCTCTCCGCGCACAAAGGACGGCAGTCCGAAGCTCCTCTGGTAAAACACCCAGCCGTAATGGTCGCGGATTTTTGCATCCTCAAAAAGATCATTGTAGGAAGACGGTACCGGCACATTCATGGCACCGGTAAGCGGTCTTTCATACCACCGCTCCGTAAATCCCTTGCCGTCATCCGGCTTAAACTTCCAGATCCCGCCGAGATCGCTCAAAAATCTGGATTCTGTCATAATCGGATATAACATTATTTTCCCTCCTTCAGCTTCTCAACATTCGCAAGAACCGTATTTTTATCAAGCGGATACAGAAAGTGCGCCGCAGCTGCAAATACAAGGAAGCAGGCTGCCGGCACAAGACAGCTGATGCTGTAAAGTCCGGAAACGACTGCCGGGTCGAATGCAGTTGCCTTGGAATATCCGATGGAGGAAAGCAGGGAACCGACAACACCGGCGCTGGCTGCCTGCCCCATCTTTCTGGCAAAGGAATAAACCGAATAAATGGTACCATCGGAACGCTCACCGGTTCTGATCTCCGTATCATCAATTACGTCTGTAATCATCGCCCAGCAGACAAGCGAGAAAACCGCAATGGCAAGATAGCCCAGACCGTAAAATACGAGGAACAGGGTCATGTTCCTGATATGCATGAAATAAGCAATAATAAGTGCTGCCGCACTGATGAAGCAGGTGCCGATGCAGAGTTCCTTTTTGCCGAAGCGCTCCGAGAGCTGCACGGTCGCAAAGGTCGCGAGCAGCAGTGTGATAACCGTCTGGAGCATGGTTGCCATGGACTGTCCTGCCGGGTTTCCGAAGTAATTCGGGAAAAGATAGGTTGCAACATTCCCGAAGGAAAGCTGTCCGATCAGGAGAATCAGTGCGCAGACAACGATGCCGATCAGCGACCTGTTGCGGATAAGCTGCTTAAGAAGTGCATAAAGATCAAACTTTTCCGTCTTCTGCGGTACCCTGACACGCTCTGTTGTCAGATGATAGCAGAAAATGTAACAGATCAGTGCACAGACAGAGCATACAA
>CAZPEW010000207.1:0-4939 GCA_964585695.1 uncultured Lachnospiraceae bacterium | reverse complement strand
AAGAGGATGGCACTCAGAGAATATGGTTTCCATCCGGGAGAGGGCCTCTATACCAATATGAATGCAATCCGCCGCGATGAGGAACTGGATAACCTGCATTCGGTATATGTAGATCAGTGGGACTGGGAAATGGTCATCAATAAAGAGGACCGCACACAGGCTACACTGGAGGGTACAGTACGCATGATTTTCCGTATCATCAAGCATATGGAGCATGAGGTATGGTACAAGTACCCGAATGCTGTCAAGAAGCTTCCGGATGATATTTATTTCATTGATTCCGAGACGCTGCTCAGCATGTATCCGGACAAGACACCGAAGGAAAGAGAGAACCTGATCACAAAAGAACATGGCTGCGTATTCATTTCCAGAATCGGCGATAAGCTTTCCAACGGGGAGCCGCATGACGGCAGAGCCCCGGATTATGATGACTGGAGCTTAAACGGAGATATTCTTTTCTGGTTTGATACACTGAACTGCGCACTGGAGATTTCCTCAATGGGTATCCGCGTATCACCGGAATCTCTCAGAGAACAGCTTAAAAAGGCAGGCTGTGAGGAGAGAGCATCCCTTCCGTATCATAAAATGCTATTAAACGGCGAGCTTCCGTACACAATCGGCGGCGGTATCGGTCAGTCCAGACTTTGCATGCTGCTTCTGGACAGAGCACATATCGGAGAGGTACAGGCAGGCATCTGGCCGGAGGATATGAAGGAAGAGTGCAGGAAAAACAGAATTTATCTGCTGTAAAAACAAAAAAGCCGGTGTCAGATCTCTGGAATATCATCTGACACCGGCTTTTTTATGGAGTTCGCTGATGGGAAGAAAATAGCACAGCGCTCTTTCAGTTATTTCCGACAGCGTCCTTTGCGAGCCGGTCTGCGATTTCATTATAATGCACACCGGAATGGGCTTTGACCTTATGGAAACGGATATCAATCTGCGCACGGCTTGCCTTTATGAAATCACGGTAATTCTGCGTGCCTTTTTTGTTTGCCTTCCAGATTCCTTCTGCCCAGCACTGGATACCGAGATAATCATAAAAAACGGTCAGAGAGGGGATCCCAAGGCTGACGGCTTCTTTAACGGCACGCATGGCTCCATGGATTTCGCCTGCTACATTGCGCATGGAAGAAAGCTCCGGGTCAGAACCGCTGCCCTGGAATCTGTGTTCGGAACCGTCACGTGCAAGGATAACGACACCGTAGCCGTAAACAGCTGATGCGGCATTGAAGCTGCCATCCACATAAGCCAGGGCATCTGTGGCAACACCGTCAAAAAGTGAGTCTGCCGGAGCCGCAGGGAAATCCCCTGCCGGTTCTGCTGTTGCTGCTGCCGGTTCTGCCGATGCTGCCGATGCTGCCGATGCTGCCGGTTCAGCCGGCACCGCATTCTGCATGAAGGCTTCTGCTTCTGCCATGGTGCTGAATTTTTTGTAAATAGCAGCAGGGAAGCGGAAAATCTGTGTTCTGCATTCGTCCCAGCTTGTATAAATACCTGGTGTCCGGCCGGTCCGGACTGCGTAATAATATTTCATTTTGTTCCTCCGTTTTTACAGTTTAGCATATGAAAGCGGGATAGAAAAGACGGAATACTACGGTACAGATAGAAGACAGCATGGATTTATGATAAGATGGAACTGCGGCAATGCGGCGTACGGAACGGGAAAGAACTGTTACCGGCGGCTGTATCAAATTGCCGAAGCAAAAAAAGGAGCGGAATAACCTATGAAAAAAAGCTTGATATCAGCAGCATCCGCAGCAGGAATGATTGCGGCGGTTCTGGCGGCTTCTGATTTAATGGGGAAAAGCCATCGGGTAGATTTTCTGTCAATTCTTGAGACTGCAGCAGCGGTATTTGTCATTGCTTTTTTACTGGACTGTCTGGTAGATCTCCTTGCAGGTCGGAGGAAAGACAGAAATAAATAAAGATGATACGGCCGGGCGGTAAGAATAGCGACCGTCCATAGGTAAAAGAGAGGAGCTTGTAATGAGGAGAGCGAATGCATCTGCATGGGCCGTTCCTGCATTGGCGGCAGTGCTTTTTTTAAGCAGCGCATGCGGAAAAACTACAGCAGATACAAAAAAGGGAACAGACGCTGCTGAAACGGCAGAGACTGTAACAACCGCAGAAGCTGAAACAGAAACAAAAGAAGAAACAGGGGCAGAGAGCGCTGCGGAAACCAGTACACCGGAGACTGCAGCAAAAAAGGAAGAGAGCAGCGCTGCAGAAAAGGAAAAGAACGGACCGGTTCCTCTGCAGGTCAGGATCAGCAGACAGTGGGACGGAAGCTACAGTGAGGATGGCAATATTACTTATGTCAGCGGAGAATATCCGCAGATTTCCATCGGACATTATGTGAATGCAGAATGGAAAGAGGATACAGAATACGGAAAGCTTGCAAGGTCTCTGAAGCAGTACAATGCGGATACGGAAAACAATTTCCTTGCGAACCTGAAGGATTATGCGGAAACGGCAAAGCAGGATCCTGCCTTTACGGAACCGGACAAAGAACCGGGATACCGCTATTCACTGGAGACAAGGGCATCTGCTGCACGAGCGGATGAGCTTCTGTTCAGTATCTATGAGGAGACTTACAGCTACAGCGGCGGTGCACATCCGTATACGGATTACAGCGGCTATACCTATGATACAAAAAGCGGAAAAAGGCTTGACATCCTGGATGTTGTAAAGGATAAAGATGAACTGATCAGGACACTTACAGACGAACTGACCAGACAGTATCCTGATATCGGAGATGCTCTTGTCACCGGAGACGAAAGTCTGGAGAATTCCGTCCGGGCCTATTTTGAGGATAAAGAACTTGGCGGGCTGGATTTTACAATGGGCAACAGCGGGATGACCGTTATGTTTTCGGCCTATGAGCTGACTGCATATGCCTACGGACCGGAGTTTGTGTTCCTGTCATACAGGGAGCATCCGGAGCTGTTTAAGGAGCAGTATCTTTCAGGTCCTGCGGATTACATGCAGGTACTGGGACTTTATGACCAGTATCATATTGAGGATGCGGCCGGGCAGGATCAGAAACTTCAGATTCTGTTTACACCGCAGGATGAAAACACAGACAGCCATGATCTTGAGATCATCTGCGGCAGCATGGACTACAAAGAAAGCTGTGACAGTGCATATGACGCACTTCCGGTGCTGGTTCATGCAGACGGCAGAAATTATATTTACATGGATTTCCTGAGCGACAATGATTATGAATATACGGTTGTATATGATCTTAACGGCGCAGCGGTTCAGAAATCGGAAACCATACAGGCAGCTTTTTATGACAACATTCCGAATGATGTCAGCGATTTCATTCTGGAGACCCGGACAGATGTACTGAGTACAAGAAGTGTTCTGCGTCATTACAGTCTGCGGGCAGCGGACGGAATACCTGAGCCGAAGACGGATTACTGGTGGTATGCCGATGCAGGCTACGGAGAGGATGCCCCTGTAATTACCTCCAGAACAGATCTCACGCTGGATGTACTGGCAAATCCCGGGGATGAGACCGGTATTAAGAAGACAGTACCCGCAGGCACCAGGTTCCATTTCCTGTGCACAGACCAGAAGACCTATGCAGATATGTACATAGACAAAAATACAATCGTGCGGGTGCCGGTCAGCACCGACAGCTGGCCGCAGACGATCAATGGACATAACATAGAAGACACCTTCGACGGAATCATGTTTGCAGGCTAAATGTCATAAGGAGGACCCGCGGAGCGGATCCTCCTTTGTTATGAGGAAAAAAACGCATCGGCGCAGCGCACGGCAGCCATGGCATCACCGGCATAGTAATCTGCGCCGATCTGTGCGGCATATTCTGCGGTCATGACGGCTCCGCCGACCATTATCTTTGCACCAGGGCAGTCCCTGCGGAGCAGCCGGATGGTTTCTTCCATGGAAACGACAGTGGTTGTCATCAGCGCACTGAGTCCGATGAGGCGGATTCCGCGGTCTTTTGCGGTCCGGACGATTGTCTCCGGCGGCACGTCCTTTCCGAGATCGGCAATTTCGTAGCCGTAATTTTCAAGCAGTACCTTAACAATATTTTTACCGATATCGTGGATATCACCCTTTACAGTTGCCAGTAAAATGGTACCCTTAATTTCCTTCTCCCGGCCCTTCATGGCTTCTTTTACAACGGCAAAGGCCTGCTTTGGTGGTTCTGCACTCATAAGAAGCTGCGGAAGAAACAAGGTGCCCTGCTCGAATGCTTTCCCTGCACGGTCCAGTGCAGGAACCATTTCTTCATTTATAAGTGTCAGAGGGTCCGTCGTTTTAAGAAGCTGTGCTGCGAGACAGGCTGCCTGTTTATCCATGCCATGCTCAATGCAGTCATGCAGTGTCCTCTCAGGCTGTACAGAGTCGGTCCGCTGTATGCCCGCGGCAGGAAGAGAAGCCGCCGGCAGTGCATTTTTCCGGCGCATTTCCTCATCCCTGTAGGCTTCAATATAAGAAGAAAAATCAGGATCCTGTCCGGTAAGCGCAAGACAGGAACGGAAAGCAGACATCATTACTGCATTATTCGGATTCATGATTGCGAGGGACAGGCCGTTCTGCATGGCCATGGTAAAAAATGCAGCATTGATGTTCTCGCGGAGCGGCAGTCCGAAAGAAATATTGGAAACACCGAGGATACTGTGTCCGTGCAGCTCCGTATGGATCCGGCGGATGGTTTCCAGCGTGACCAGCGCTGCCTTGCAGTCCGAGGAAACTGCCATTGCAAGACCGTCGAGGACGATGTCCTTTTTCTGTATTCCGTATCCGGCGGCTGTTTTATAAATCCGTTCAGCAATACGGATCCGTCCGTCTGCATCGGCGGGAATTCCGTTCTCATCGAGGAGGAGACCGACGACGGTACCGCCGTATTTCCTGACCAGCGGAAAGACAGCCCGCATGGATTCTTCTTTTCCGTTTACAG
>CAZPEW010000206.1:286-4962 GCA_964585695.1 uncultured Lachnospiraceae bacterium | reverse complement strand
CCCTGCACACGGGTATGCTGCAAGGGTTTATATCTGCTGTGTCGGATCATTTTCCTTTAAGGCGTCCAGATCCTCGGAAACGGTTTCCCAGTTCCCGTAAAGCTCCTGCAGGCGGCTGTCCGCAGCTTCATGCTCTTTATGAATCTGCATCAGCTTCCCTACATCGGCTGCAATCTCCGGGTTCATCATTTCATCATCCAGCTCCTGGCTGCGCTTTTCCAGCTGCTGGATTTCTTCTTCTGTTTTTTTAAGATCATTCTGCAGTTTGCGGAGTTTTGCCTGGTATTCCTTCTGCAGTTCCCAGCCGGTTTTGTTTTCTGTACGGAGCTCAGGATTCGGGAAAGCTGCATCTCTCTTTTTCTGGGAGACTGCATTCGCGTCAGGACTGCCGCCGTATTTGCGGACATCTTCCTTTTTGGAAAGGTAATAGTCGTAGTTGCCGATATAATTGTCAAAGCGGTTTTCAAAAAGTTCCAGAATCCGGGTTGCTGTTTTATTGATAAAGTACCGGTCATGCGATACATAGAGTATTGTCCCGCCGTAATTGTTGACGGCGTCCTCCAGAACTTCTTTGCCCTGGATGTCCAGATGGTTTGTCGGCTCATCAAGGATCAGGAAATTTGCATTGGAGAGCATCAGCTTTGCAAGACTTACACGGCCTTTTTCACCGCCGGAGAGATCACCGATCCGTTTGCTGACATCATCCCCGCTGAAAAGAAAAGCAGCCAGTACATTCCGCACTCTTGTGTTGTTCATGTCCGGATACTCATCCTGGATCTCGTCAAAGATGGTTTTATCCATATGCAGTACGGCATGCTCCTGATCATAGTAGCCGATCTCCACGTTTGTACCGAGACGGAAAGAACCGGTATCTGCCTGAAGCATACCGTTCAGGATTTTCAGAAGCGTCGTTTTACCGGTACCGTTTGCACCGATTACCGCAATATGCTCACCGCGTTTTATTTCAAAGCTGACATTCGAAAAAAGCTTCTTTTCATCAAAGGATTTTGAGAGATCCTTTACGGAAAGAACATCATTTCCGGACTGCATGCCGGGCTCCAGCGAGAGGCGCATTTCATCATTCAGCTCCTCAGGTTTTTCCAGACGTTCAACCCTTGCCAGCAGCTTCTCACGGGACTCCGCGCGCTTGATGGATTTCTCACGGTTGAACTGCTTCAGCTTGTCAATAACTGCCTCCTGGTGGCGGATATCCTCCTGCTGGTTCAGATAAGCCTTGAGCTCTGCATCCCGGATCATCTTTTTCTTTTCTGCATAATCCGAATAATTGCCGCGGTACATCCGGGCTCTGCCGTTTTCCAGATCCACGATTTTTACAACAACCTTGTCCAGGAAATAACGGTCATGGGAAACAAGCAGCACGGCACCGTCATAACGCTTCAGAACCTTTTCCAGCCATTGGATGGAATCAATATCCAGATGGTTCGTCGGCTCATCCAGAATCAGGAGGTCGGGTTTGTCCTGGAGGATTTCCTCCAGCCTTTTTTTGGTTTTCTGTCCGCCGGAGAGTGTATCATACTCCTCGTCATCATGCTCCATGTCAGCATGCTGCTGTGCGAGATAGCCGATCTTTTTATCTTTTGATATGGCAATAATACCACTGTCCGGTTCCTCCTCTCCGAGGATACACCTGATCAGTGTAGTCTTTCCGGAGCCGTTGATCCCGACAATGGCGCACTTTTCCTTATCCTCGATGTGAAAGCTGACATCGCGGAGTACGTCTTTACCGATATATGATTTGTTTAAATTTGAAATATTCAGTATCATAGCGAGAAATAGTATATCCGAAACCCGCGCAGGAATCAAGCCTGTTGCTGATGAGACAGATGCGGTATAATATGACTACAGTATCAGAAGTCATGCTTAACGTCATGCATGTATGACTGTGAAACATGACCTTATGACATCTGCATTGTAAATAAAATCATAAAAAACCGGAATCTGCGGCATCTGCAGATTCCGGAGACCGGCAAGGAGGTACCGTGTGCGCAGAATACTTATTTCAGTTACAGGGCTGGTCTGTATTGTCCTTTTTGATGTCCATGCAGTGATTGCATCTTTGCTGATGCTGGGTATGGTTCCTTTTATGCGGATTTTTGTAATTCTGGGGATTGTTCTGATGTGTCTTCTCCTTCTGCATGCTGTTTTTTCATTGCCGTTTTTTATTGTGAGGAGTCTTAAAAGCAAAGAACACTATTTCCGGCTGAATGCAGAAGCGGTTCTGCAGGCGGTCACGGGAATATTGTTCGTTGTTTTTCTGTTTTATCATCCGTATTATACAAGCCATAAGCCTGCACTGTGGAATCTGGGAATTATTGTCATCTCACTTGCCGGTGCCGGTCTGCATCTGTTTCTTGGTCTGCCGAGGGGGATGATATCACTGGGACTTGTCAGAGAGGAAGCGGATATGAAAAAGGCCAGGTTCATAGCTTTTCTTCTTACGGCGATTCCTGTCCTGCTTGCGGTTTATGCATACATTTCCTATTCCCCTCACTATTATGCAGGAGGCTGAGTATGGAGATTATTATTATCGGATGCGGTCTTGCCGGGCTTTCCGCTGCGGTAAGTGCAGCGGAAAACCATGATCAGGTGACGCTTGTTGCACCATATGGACCGGAGCGGGCACAGTCTGTTCTTGCAGCCGGAGGTATCAATGCGGCCATGAATACAGCAGGAGAGGATGATGATCCGCTGCAGCATGCGGCGGATACCATTGAAGAGGGGAGAAATCTTACGGATGAGGAAGCGGTCAGACAGATGACCGCGGCGGCTCCCTCTTTAATCCGGAAGCTTGCAGATCTGGGCGTTGCATTCAGCCGGGATAAGGATGGCAGCCCTGCCATGCGGTATTTCGGCGGACAGAAAAAGAAACGGACGGTTTATGCAAAAGCGGGAATCGGAAAACAGCTGGTCAGCGGTCTTTCCGGCGTATTCCTGAGAGAATGCGCAGAAGGCAAAATCTGCTTTCTGGAAAACAGGAAATTCTTACAGTATCTGGAAACAGACGGAAGATATGCCGGCATTATTGTTGAAAATATACTGAGCGGAGAGCTTGAATACCTTACTTCTGATGCGCTGATCATTGCCTCCGGCGGCCCGGGCGGACTTTTTGGACGGACTACGGGCTCTGCACTGAATGATGGCTCGGCAGCGGCGTCTCTTTATGTATCCGGGATGCAGATGGCAAATCTGGAGATGATCCAGTATCATCCGACGACCATTGAAACCAATGCCAAGCGAATGCTGATTTCCGAAGCGGCCCGGGGAGAGGGCGGACGGCTTTTTACAGTAGCAGACGGAAAACGCTGGTATTTCATGGAGGACTGGTATGGACCCCGCGGAAACCTGATGCCGAGAGATGTTGTGTCACAGAGTATTTATAAAGTCTGTGTGCAGATGAAAAAAGGTATAGACGGGGAGAAAAAAGTAGGTCTTGATCTGACGCATCTCAAAAAAGAAGTGCTGGAAAACCGTTTGAAAGAGGTTCTGGATACATCGAGACATTATCTGGATATTGATCCGGAGAAGGATTACATCCCTGTTTATCCGGGCATCCATTATTTTATGGGAGGAATCTATACGGACCGGAAGCACCGCACCTCTGTTCCCGGAATTTATGCAGCCGGAGAATGTGCCTGTATCTACCACGGAGCAAACCGTCTGGGCGGCAATTCCACGCTGGGCGCCATATACGGCGGAATTACGGCTGTGAAATCTGCAGATGCAGACTGGACCGGGCAGGAGCGGAGTACCAATGAGGAAAAGGCGCAGGAAATCATACGGAAACTGAATGCAAAATGTCAGGAAGTATCCGGAAAGCAGAAAGAACTGCCGGCCTGGATTATCCAGGATATTCAGATTGCCATGAATCTGCATCTGGGCATACTGCGTTCGCCGGAGGAAATGAAGGAGGGAATCCGTGTTCTCCGGGAGATATCCTCCCGGGAGGTTCTGTTCCGGAAAAGACATATATCAGATGCACTGGCAGCTTTGAACCTGCAGCAGCTCGGAATCGCTTTTTTTGAAAGTGCGCTTTACAGGAAAGAAAGCCGTGGTGCTCATATGCGTATGGATTATCCGGAGCGTGATGATCTGCATTGCCGGATGAATTCCGTGGCAGTTTTCAGGGAAGGCAGGACAGTAATCAGCATGGAGGAAATCGGAGGGCTGTTCAGATGAATGTCACATTAAAAATAAAACGCGGAGAGGTATATAAAACATATACCGCGGCGGCAGGAGATAATTCCACGGTGGCCGGCCTGCTGGATCAGATTAATATGACGGAAGAAGACCCGGTGGAGTGGGAATGCAGCTGCAGGCAGGGTATGTGCGGGGCCTGTGCCATGCGCATCAATCATCGGCCGGCGCTGGCCTGCAATTCCTTTGTGAGAGATCTGGGATCTGTGATCACGCTGGAGCCGCTCAGCAAATTTCCGCTGATCAGGGATTTAAAGGTGGACAGAAGTATCCTGCAGAAAATGATACAGGAAATGAAGGCATATCCGGCGGAGAATGCGGCAGCAGACAGCAGAGAAGCAGAGCGGCAGTATCTGTCTGCGTACTGTCTCATGTGCGGCTGCTGTCTGGATGTATGTCCTGGTTTTACGGGAGCCGGTCTTTTCGGCAGCGCATTTCTGATGCATGCGGTTTATAAAACG
>CAZPEW010000206.1:0-276 GCA_964585695.1 uncultured Lachnospiraceae bacterium | reverse complement strand
AACGGTCAGTCAGGAAACTGACAGAGACAGAAAGCGCGAGCTGACCAGGAAGTACCGGAAAACGCAGTACACAGGCTGTACAGGATCACTGGCCTGCGCGGAGGTATGCCCTTTGAAGCTTCCGCAGGCATCTTCTTTTTCCAGAATGAATCAGAAGATGCTGTACGGAGTCTGATCAATCTGGAAAAAGTACGGAAAGAAAAATTCTGTCTTTCATTCTCTGCACCTTTGTGCTATTATTGGTCTCATCTGGATATTTAACGGAGGCTTAGCTCA
>CAZPEW010000205.1:0-4973 GCA_964585695.1 uncultured Lachnospiraceae bacterium | reverse complement strand
TGGAGGAGACACGATTATGAGAGATGAATGGAGAAGCTTCAGGAGCGGTCATTGGGTAGATGATGTAAATGTGAGATCATTTATTCAGGAAAATTACACAGCCTATGACGGAGATGCATCTTTCCTTGAGGGGCCGACAGAAGCAACAGATAAGCTTTGGAGAGAGGTACAGGGACTGCAGAAGGAAGAAAGAGCCAGGGGCGGTGTTCTGGATATGGAAACAAAGGTTGTTTCCGGTATCACAGCTTACGGTGCGGCATACATCAATGAGAATGAGAAGGAAATGGAAAAGGTTGTCGGACTGCAGACAGACAAGCCGCTGAAAAGAGCCTTCATGCCTTACGGCGGAATCAAGATGGCAGAGCAGGCCTGCACGACTTACGGATACACACCGGATCCGGAGCTCCACAAAATTTTTACGGAATATCACAAAACACATAATCAGGGTGTTTTTGATGCCTATACACCGGAAATGATGCTTGCAAGACATGCAAAGATCCTGACCGGTCTTCCGGATACTTACGGCAGGGGCCGTATTGTAGGCGATTACAGAAGAGTTGCTCTTTATGGCATAGATTTCCTGGTAAAGAAGAAACAGGCAGATCTTGCAAACTGCGGCTGCGGCATCATGACAGATGACGTGGTAAGACAGAGGGAAGAGCTCTCAGACCAGATCAGAGCCTTAAAGCAGATGAAAGAAATGGCAGCAGCTTACGGCTATGATATTTCTGTTCCTGCAAAGAATGCCCGTGAGGCAGTGCAGTGGCTGTATTTCGGCTATCTCTCAGCAATCAAGACACAGAACGGCGCAGCGATGTCTGTAGGCCGTGTTTCCACCTTCCTCGACATCTATATAACAAGAGACTTAAAGGACGGCGTCCTGACCGAGCAGGAGGCACAGGAGCTGATCGATCATTTTGTCATGAAGCTGAGGATGGTCAAGTTTGCAAGAATTCCTTCCTATAATCAGCTGTTCTCCGGCGATCCTGTATGGGCTACGCTGGAAGTGGCAGGTCTGGGACAGGACGGACGTTCCATGGTTACCAGAAACGATTTCCGTTTCCTCCATACACTGGAGAACATGGGACCGGCACCGGAGCCGAACCTTACGGTTCTGTATTCCGGCAGACTTCCGGAGGGCTTCAAGAAGTATGCAGCCAGGATTTCTGTTGTAACCTCCTCCATCCAGTATGAGAATGATGACGTAATGCGTCCGGTATGGGGCGACGATTATTCGATCTGCTGCTGCGTATCCGCAACGCAGACCGGTAAGGAAATGCAGTTTTTCGGCGCACGTGCAAACCTTGCAAAGTGTCTTCTTTATGCGATCAACGGCGGTATGGACGAGCAGAAGAAGATTCAGGTCGGTCCGGAGTACAGACCGATTACCAGTGAGTATCTGGATTATGATGAGGTTATCGCGAAGTATGACCGCATGATGGACTGGCTTGCAGGCATTTACGTAAATGTCCTGAATCTGATCCAGTATATGCATGACAAGTATTATTATGAAGCGGCGGAGATGGCACTCATTGATACCGACGTACGGAGGACATTCGCAACCGGTATTGCAGGCTTCTCGCATGTTGTGGATTCTCTTTCCGCAATCCGGTATGCACGTGTCCGGACTGTCCGCGATGCAGACGGCCTGGTGACTGATTACGAGGTGGAGGGTGACTTCCCTCGCTACGGCAACGATGATGACCGTGCAGATGCAATTGCGGTAGAGCTTTTAAAGACCTTTATGACAAAGATCAGGAAATATCATACCTACCGGAATTCCGAGCCGACAACCTCGATTCTGACCATTACCTCGAATGTTGTTTACGGCAAGGCCACGGGTGCAATGCCGGATGGCAGGAAGGCCGGAGAGCCGCTTTCACCGGGAGCAAATCCTTCCTATGGCGCAGAAAAGAACGGACTGCTTGCTTCTCTGAATTCTGTTGCAAAGCTGCCGTATGAGTATGCACTGGACGGTATTTCCAATACACAGACCATCAGCCCGTCTGCCCTCGGACACAATGAGGATGAGGAAGCAGATACGCTTGTGAGAGTTCTGGACGGATATTTCCGGAAGGGTGCGCATCATCTGAATGTGAATGTATTCGGTATCGAGAAGCTGACAGATGCCATGGAGCATCCTGAGAAGCCGGAGTATGCAAACTTCACGATCCGTGTTTCCGGCTATGCGGTAAAGTTCATTGATCTTACAAGAGAGCAGCAGCTGGATGTTATTGCAAGAAACGCACACAAGGTTATCTGATAAAAAAGGAGGCAGCTATGGCAGAGGCACTGCGGGGCGCAGTTCATTCGACAGAGACATTCGGCTCGGTAGACGGGCCGGGAATCCGTTATGTGATCTTTTTAAAGGGCTGCCTGATGCGCTGCCGCTACTGCCATAATCCGGATACCTGGGATATGAAGTCCGGGGACATGCAGACGACAGACGAACTTCTCGACAAGGCAGAGCGCTACCGCGAATACTGGGGCACAGAAGGCGGCATTACGGTGAGCGGCGGTGATCCGCTTCTCCAGATTGATTTTGTGACCGAGCTTTTCCAAAAGGCGCATGAACGGGGCATCAATACCTGTCTTGATACTGCCGCACAGCCGTTTACAAGAGAGGAACCTTTTTTCTCAAAATTCAGAGAGCTTATGAAGTACACGGATCTTGTACTTTTTGACATCAAGGAAATAGACGATGAGAAACACAGGTGGCTGACCGGCTGGACCAATCAGAACATCCTGGACTGCGCACGTTTCCTGTCGGAAACCCATGTTCCGGTCTGGATCCGGCATGTGCTGGTTCCGGGGATTACAGACAGTGATGACGAGCTGCTCCGTACCAGAGCCTTTATTGACTCGCTCTCGAATGTCAGAAAGACGGAGGTTCTTCCGTACCATAATCTCGGCATGTACAAGTACGAGAATCTGCATATTCCTTATACGCTGAAGGATGTGGTGCCGCCGGATACGGCAGCGGTAAAGCATGCGGAGGCGCTGCTGGGAATCCGCTGAGATCTGTACGGGGGGTTCCTCTGCAGGATTTCCTTTTTTAAAAGATTGTTCCATACCTCCCTTTGTGTTAAACTTAAAAAAAGTTTATCGCAAAGGGAGGCTCTTTTTATGTTATATGATGGAAAGGTTTGGATCGGAACAGACCAGGATACCAATGAACGGGTGTCGATTCTTCCGCAGATGGCAAACAGACACGGACTGATCGCCGGCGCCACCGGTACAGGCAAAACAATTACCTTAAAGGTTCTTGCAGAATCACTGAGTGAAGCCGGTGTGCCGGTATTCCTCTCGGATGTGAAAGGAGATCTGGCTGGGATGGTGCAGCCGGGGGCAGATTCTCCGGATATGCAGAAGCGGAGAGAGGCATTCGGACTGGATGCAGCGGGATTCCGCTGCCAGAGCTTCCCGACGGTATTCTGGGATATCGAGGGGATCAGAGGCCTGCCGCTCCGCACGACCATCAGTGAGATGGGACCGACGCTTCTTTCACGCCTTCTGGAAATTTCGGATCTGCAGGCAGATATTCTGACAATCATTTTCCGGATTGCAGATGAGAACAAGCTTCTGCTTCTCGACACCAAGGATCTCCGTGCCATGCTGCAGCACGTGGCGGAAAACACCAAAGAATATTCCTCGGAATACGGCAATATGTCCGCACAGAGCATCAATGCCATTCTGAGAGCGGTTGTTGCGCTGGAGACGGCCGGCGGAGACAGATTTTTCGGCGAGCCGGCGGTGGACATCCATGACTTCTTCAGGACCGATGCAGAGGGCAGAGGTACGATCAACATTCTCGATGCGGCATCTACGATCCGGAATCCGCTGATTTACTCGACCTTCATGCTGTACATGATGTCAGAACTGTTTGAGCAGCTTCCGGAGGTGGGAGATCCGGATAAGCCAAAGATGGTCTTTTTCTTTGATGAAGCGCATCTCCTCTTTGATGGTGCACCAAAAGCACTGCTTAATAAGATAGAGCAGGTTGTCAAACTTGTGCGTTCCAAGGGAGTCGGCATATTCTTCATTACGCAGAATCCTTCTGATATACCGGATTCCATTCTGGCACAGCTCGGAAACAAGGTGCAGCATGCACTGAGGGCCTATACGCCGGCAGAGGAGAAGAAAATCCGCTCGGCAGCGGAATCTTTCCGTGCCAATCCTGCATTCGATACGGAAAAGGTACTGATGAATCTGGGAACCGGAGAGGCGCTTGTGTCTGTGCTGGATGCGAAGGGATGTCCGGAGATGGCAAGACGCTGCAGGATTCTCCCGCCGGAGAGCAGGATGGGTGCAATTGATGACATTGCAAGGAAAAGGGTAATCGGGGCATCGGATCTCAGCCGCAAATATGATGAATCAGTCGACAGGGATTCTGCCTATGAGTTTTTAAAGAGGAAGACCGCTCTTACGGAGGAACAGCTGCAGAAGGAAAAGGATGCCGCTGCGCAGGCAAAACAGGATGCAAAGACGCAGGCGGCAGAGGAAAAGGAAGCTGCAAAGGCGCAGGAAAAGGCTGACAGAGAAGCGGAAAAGGAAAAGAAAGAACGTATGACGGCGATCAAGGGTGTCGGACGTTCGACAGCCGGGACGCTGGGACGGGAGGTCGGCTATGCCGTCGGAAAGTCTGTTTTCGGAAACAGCTTCGGACGCAGAATCGGCGGCAATATCGGAGCGGCACTCGGGAGAGGAATACTGAATACGCTTTTTGGCGGAAGATAAAAAAATATGGATTTCCGGTATAAGCCGGAGCGGATGGATCCCCCTGCACAGAAACTGTACAGGGGGATTTTTCTGTAGTGCGCAGATTTTTGAATTTGCCGGCATTCGTTACACAAAAACGGTTGTTGATGACGGAGACATTGTTTTGAAGCCGGAATAATTATATATTTTTAATAATAATATTTGAGGAATTAATTAAACATTTCATCAAAAAGCTACAGAGATAACGTGCTGTG
>CAZPEW010000204.1:1279-5002 GCA_964585695.1 uncultured Lachnospiraceae bacterium | reverse complement strand
GCTTCAGAAACAGGATGTGTTCAGCCGACAAAAGTATCATCATGAGATGTCTGAACATGCAGAGTTCTTGTCGCGCAGCTATTTCAAGTTCTTTGAAGGACGTGAATATACAGAGATACGGACTTTCTTAATCATTTCCCAAGAAGCCATCAGGAGTTCTTTCATCAAATATGATCCCAAACGCTGGATGGACTTTCATGAGAAAGTCAGCAAGGTGTCCGATATTCTTGCAGAAAAAGGCATCTGGCACCGTAAACTTTCCAAAGATGAAGTAAACGAATATCTTCATCGCTTTATGGCCGTGTGCTTCAAAAAGGGACCTTTCTCCATGCAGAATTTCAAAGCGACAGATGAATATTTGAAAATGGGCGACCGCATCATCAAGTCATTTCCATTAGTGGATATCGATGAGATTGATCTGCCCAACGTCGTCCGTCCCTATCTTCCAATTTATGTAGGTGCCTCCCATATCGCCACCGATCTATTGGCTTTCCTAACGGAAATGCCTTTTTCGGATTGTGTGATTTATAACCAGGTGTTGCAGATACCGGCCCAACGCAAATTGCTCCGAAAGCTGCAAGCCAAGGCCAAACGCCATGGTTCCATGCCGGATCCATCCAATAAAATTGCGAAGGCAGACATCGAAACCGTACTTGACATTTTAGCAACCGACAGCAAGTTGCTTGTCAATACTAACTTCAATCTCCTTGTGAGCTGTCCTCAGGATAAACTGACACCCGTCACATCTTTTGTAGAGACCAAACTTTACGAATGTGGCATCATGCCTTCACGGTCAGCCTACAACCAGTTGGAACTATTCACCTGTAGCTTTCCCGGAAATGCTTATAGTTTCAATTCTGACTACGACTTGTTTCTGACACTTTCGGATGCAGCCTTGTGTCTGTTTTTCAAAGAACATCTCAAACATTCTGAAGATACGCCTCTGACTACCTATTATACGGATCGGCAAGGACTGCCCATTGCCATAGACATCACCGGCAAAGAGGGCAAGAAGAAATATACAGATAATGCCAATTTCTTTTGCATCGGTCCGAGTGGTAGTGGAAAGAGTTTCCACATGAACAGCGTTGTCCGCCAGCTATTGGAACAAGAGACGGATGTGGTGATGGTCGATACGGGAGATTCCTACGAAGGCATCTGCGGTTACTTCCATGGCACCTATATCTCTTATAGCAAGGAACATCCTATCTCCATGAATCCTTTCAAGATAACGGAAACGGAATATTCACAGAATTTTGGAGAGAAGAAGAACTTTCTGAAATCTTTGGTTTTCCTCATTTTCGAAGGTAATTCTGCTCCTAATAAGATAGAAGACATGGTCATCAACCAGACATTGGTAGAGTATTATGAAACATACTTTCATCCATTTAACGGTTTCACAGATGGAGAAAAGGAGGAACTGCGCAAACGCCTGCTGTTGGAAGATAAGATGAATGGAGAATATGAGCACTTTGCAAATGAATTCGGGGAAAGCTATCCAAATGATAAGCAGCCATCTTCGGACTTCTCCTGTAGTTCAGAAGAGAATAGACACTACGAGAAAGTGGAAAGAAGGGTATCCAAACTCAGAAGCCTTCTGGAA
The DNA here is from genome assembly GCA_964585695.1 of uncultured Lachnospiraceae bacterium. Classification (GTDB taxonomy): domain Bacteria; phylum Bacillota; class Clostridia; order Lachnospirales; family Lachnospiraceae; genus Oribacterium. The sequence goes on along the minus strand of CAZPEW010000204.1, from coordinate 3,399 downwards.
GACAACGCGGCTTCAGCCGGAGAAAAACAGGCTGCTGGAGCACTCGTCAGACAGTTGATGCCAGAACTGATGGAAGGACACTATCTTCAGCGCATTGAGAATAAAATAGACCGCATGGAGGCTCAACGCCGAAAACTCATCGTGCGAGATTTGTCCTTTAATACTTTCTATGAATATGCCCTGGAACGTATTCCACAGATTACCAAGGAAAAGAAGATAGATTTTAATATCAATGCTTTTGCTGCCATCCTGGAACAATTCTATAAAGGCGGAGAATTAGAGATGACGCTTAACAACGACACTGACAGGTCTTTGTTCGACGAACGTTTTATTGTCTTTGAGGTTGACAAGATAAAAGATGATCCTGTCCTTTTCCCAATTGTCGTGCTCATCATCATGGATGTCTTTCTACAAAAGATGCGCATCAAAAAAGGACGCAAGGCACTCATTATAGAGGAAGCATGGAAAGCCATTGCATCACCGACGATGGCTGAATACATTAAATACCTTTATAAGACCGTGCGCAAGTTTCATGGCATCGCCGGGGTCGTTACTCAGGAACTGAATGATGTGATAGATTCGCCCATTGTCAAGGAAGCCATCATCAACAATTCCGATGTTAAGATATTGCTCGACCAGTCTAAGTTTAAGGATCGCTACGACCAAATATCCGCGATTCTGGGTCTTACTCCCATACAACGGCAACAAATCTTCACCATCAACAGTCTCAACAATCATGAAGGACGCAACTATTTCAAAGAAGTGTGGATATGCCGAGGACAATATTCCGATGTATATGGTGTTGAAGAACCTCCTGAATGCTATTGGGCTTACACGACTGAACGTATCGAGAAAGAAGCGCTTAAAACCTATCAACGACATTTTGACGGTGATATACAACGGGCGATTATGGAAATAGAAAAAGACCGGAAGAGGGCAAAGAGAATGAAGTATCTTGACTTCGCAAGAGAGGTCAACAGACATCAAAATATCATGGACTTATGGGACACAAAGGAAGAATGAAAAAGAATAAAGGCTTAAAGCTAATTCTGTTATGCTTTTTGGTGATTTGCTCAGCGACACGCGCAAATGCAGGGTGGAGAGTGGTTATTGACCTGAAAACCACCAAAGCAGTGGCGACGAATGCCGCTTCACAAAAAGTAATAGAAGATAAACATAACCAACGGCTGGACTCCATTTCTTCCAAACAGCAGAAATTGATGAAATACACGGCAGCCATGGAGAGTTTCAAGGAACTTTATAAACTGTCCGTGCAAAATGTCACAGGCTTTGGGGAAGAAAGTAAATATTATGCTGAGATATTCAACACTACGGCTGAGATATTTAAAGATATTCCAGTAATGATCAGGTACTTGAACAAGGCACCGGTAAAAAACTATGTACTTTGCCTCAATGAAATGACAGACATGGCCGTAGAGACACAAGGACTGGTCTCTACTTTTGTGGATATTGTAAATAATGGCCGTATCGATTTGCCGGACAACAAGTATATCAACAAGTTCATTCCGCGAAACGTGAAATCAAAAAATGACGGATACAACTTTTTGGACCGCTATGAACGGCTGACACTTGCCAATCGTATCTATTCCCATCTGATGGAGATACACTATAAACTGGAAGTGATGACGATGATGTGTCAATACTCCGATACTGGAGATCTGTTCTTTGCCATCGATCCGGAATCATGGGCAGCTTATTTTACAGGAACAAATATGGCTGACGGTATAATCAACGACTGGAAGGGACTCGGCGTATGAATCATTTCAAAGTTAAGTTTATTATAGTCATCTGTTGCGTTTTCCTATTTGCACAGAAAGGCATGGCGGGTGCTATCCCGCTGCCGAACGATTTACCTACCATAGAAGCTCTTATCAGTCTCCACAAACTTATTAAGCACGATGAAGACAGAGCAATGGAGAGAGTGGCTGCAAGTTTCGGAGAACAGTCACTTGTAACCAAGGGTGCCGGAAAATTCAATGATGTGCGTACCACACTCAACACAAAACTCAGCAATGGATATTCCTATATTCTGTTGGCTTCTTCACTGAGCACGACAGCTAACAGCCTATACAAACTAATAGATGAATACTCCAAATTTA
>CAZPEW010000204.1:0-1269 GCA_964585695.1 uncultured Lachnospiraceae bacterium | reverse complement strand
TACAGGACTGGCCTTTAAATATGTGACCCAAAAACCAGCTGTAGCTTGGTATTATACAGAAGCAAATTACGCCTGTGCCCGAGAGATAAAGAACATAAAAGGCCTATACCTTTCTCTCACAGCCAGCGGAATGAATATCATGAAAGCTTCTATGGATGAGAAAATGGATATACTGTTTTCCCTAAAAGCATCTATAGATAATATGCGCCGTATTATAGACAGTGCATGGACTTGGTGCAGCATCATCACGGAAGGTGGCTTCCGCTACGATTATATATGGGATATCCTCAATAGTGACGTAACGGGAGAGATTGCAAAAGATGTCATCAATAAATGGAATCAGGTATAAGCAGATGAAACACAGTTATCAGATATTTCTCAGCATTTTGGGGATTTTGCTTTTGTGCACACCATCAGTATCGGGACAAGCGGTAGTATATGATGAACAAAAGGAAAAGCAATGGAAGTCCATGGAGAACGGTCCCTGGGACTTTTCCCCCGCATGGTATTATTTCTTTCTCCACAATTCTTATAGCGGAGCAGAAAAATACTGGAAGTGGAGCGGATTCAAATCAGGATTTCATATCCGTTTCAAGGAAAACAAGTCGGATGTCAAACGCATCATGCCAACCCGGGTTACTTCGGAAGAGACACAAAATCAAAAGATGAAGAAAGCGGAATCGGAACGAACATATATCGAAGAGCTTTATCAGGAAGAGGTGACTCGATCAGCCGACCGCAATGTGGATCTGGCATATTCTTCCTTCAAGGACGATTTTAACCGTATGCAGGAATCCATCTCTGACGGATTGCTCTTCTGTATGAAAAAAAGTAAGGGTAAAATGAAATTCCAAGTAGAACAGCTGACCAAAGAGAATGAAGTCCTCTGTGCCGATATTGCATATATCCATAAGACTGGCACAGGCTATGAGCTGGAAAATGCCAAGAGAGAAAAAGCTTACATAGATATGAAAAAACGTATGGAGACACTGGTAAGTCGCACGGCACATCTCGTAGGTATGGCACAAGCATATTACTAATAACTATAAAAGACAGATGAAATGACGGATCTATTATTGAATATACAAGGGACATTGCTTACCATCGGACTGCCCTCCATCGATGAAAGCCTTGACAAACTGCTGGTTGCCATGGAAACATTCCCAAAATCGGCAGTTTTAGGCGATACGGTGGCCTATGCACGTATTCTGGGCTTATGTCTGGCACTTTGTGTCGGTTCATACGAATGTTGGATGATGATGCTCGGAC
>CAZPEW010000203.1:2624-5042 GCA_964585695.1 uncultured Lachnospiraceae bacterium | reverse complement strand
TCGGCCCGCGCTTTAGCCCTTTCTTATTTTTTTCCAGAGAAGCGGGCTGATTGTATAGCCCACCAGACGGTCCATAACACGCCTCGCCTGCTGCGCATTAACCAGATTCATATCCAGCTCACGCGGGCTCTTGAGTGCGTTCTTTACTGCATTTTTTGTAATTTCATTGAAACTGATTCTGGAGATCTTCTTTTTGTTGGCCGGATCCTTGTCAAGTTCATTCAGAAGATGCCAGCTGATTGCCTCTCCCTCACGATCCGGATCGGTTGCGAGATAAATATGTTCAGCTTTTTTTGCTTCCTTTTTCAGCTTGGAAAGAAGTTCACCCTTGCCGCGGATTGTAATATACTTCGGCTCATAGTCATTCTCGACATCTACGCCGAGAGAACTCTTGGGCATATCGATAAGATGTCCCATAGTTGCGTCGATAGTATACTGTTTTCCCAGAAACTTGCTGATTGTCTTTACCTTTGCAGGAGACTCCACAATAATCAGATTATTTGCCATATTTTCCTTCACCTTACTTGAATTTGCTGCATCTGCCCTCTAAAACCAGGTCAGTTTAAGACGCACTATAATATAAAAAAAATCATTTTGCAAGCATTCGCTCACCTTTTACAGATTTTCCTGCGATAATAACCGGATTTGGGAGACTCTGAAAAACCGAGGATTTCCAGTTCCATAAGTGTCCCCAGAACCTCCTGCAGCGTCATCCCTGACATTTTAAGAACCTGGTCTATATGCATGGAATCTTCCCTGAGCAGACTGTAGATTTTCTTCTGCGAACGGCTCAGAAGCTCTGTACTTTTTTCTATCAGCAGCTGCTCATGATGATGTTCAAGATGCAGGAATTCCAGCACATCCTCAACAGAAGTCAGGGCTTCCGCACCATCCCGGATCAGCCGGTTGCAGCCTGCAGAAAGGCGGTCTGTAATACGTCCCGGCAGTGCAAATACCTGTTTCCCCTGCTTCAGCGCCTCGCTGACCGTGATGGAAGTGCCGGACATTTCCTTTGCCTCCATCACCAGAACCGCATCAGCAAGTGCGGAAATAATCCGGTTTCTGCTCGCAAAGTGTCTCCCGAGCGGCGGCGTATCCAGCGGATGCTCCGAGATCGCGCCTCCCCCGCACTCCAGCAGCTTTTCATATAATCCATAATTGGACGGCGGATAACATACATTCAGTCCGCATCCCAGGACCGCGAATGTCTTTCCTCCTGCATCCACGGCACCCCACTGCCCTGCCGCATCAATTCCGTATGCCATGCCGCTGATAATATCCACACCGCTCTGCGAAAGCATCCGGCCGAAAGACCTTGCAACATCTCTCCCGTAATCCGTACCGTCTCTCGCGCCGATAATGGCAACCGAGGGTCTCTCCGGATCCGGCAGACAGCCGCGGACGTAAAGTACGCGCGGACAGCTGCCGATGTCGCGCAGCTTATCCGGAAAATCTCTGTCCAGCGGCGTTATTTCCCTGTACTCCCCTTTCATCATTTTCATCCGATTTCACCTCCGTACAGGCGTTCCTCAAGACCGCGGTAGGAAACCGCTTCTGAAAGATGCTGTACCCGGATATCTTTTTCGTTTTCCAGATCCGCAATCGTTCTCGCAACCTTCAGCACTTTATGATAGGTACGCATGGAAAGAGACTTCAGTTCAAAAATTTTTCTTATGAAATTTTCTTCTTCTCTGTGCAGAACACAGAATTCCTCGATTTCCCGTATCCCCATCCCTGCATTTACCTTGACGCCCGGCACACTGCGGAACCGGATTTTCTGTATTTTTCTGGCCGCATTCACCTTTTTTCTGAGGCTTGCCGAATCCGTCGCATGTGACCGGTCCGTTGCTTCCTGGTAGCTCACAGGCGATGCCTCTGCACAAAGATCTATTCTTTCCAGTATCGGTTTTGAAACGCCTCTCTGGTAGCTGCGGATCTGTCCCGGTGTGCATCGGCATTTATTCCGGTCCGGATAATACCCGCAGGGACACGGATTCATTGCAGCCACCAGGAGACATTCGGCCGGGTATGTAAAAGAACCGTTCAGACGGTTTATAATGACCTTCTTTTCTTCTATCGGCTGGCGCAGTGCTTCGATGGAGGATTTTGAAAAAAGCGGCAGTTCGTCCAGAAACAGCACGCCGCCGGAAGAAAGAACCAGCTCTCCCGGTACAATGCCTCCCTGCAAAGCACCGCCGATCAGAGCCGGTGTTGTAATCGTGTGATGCGGCGTCCTGAAAGGACGCCTGTTCATCAGTGCTTCTCCTCTCGGAAGCAGACCTGCAATGGAATAGATTTTGGTAATTTCAATGTTCTCCTCTCTTGTAAGGGCCGGAAGAATTGTCGGCAGCCTTTTGGCAATCATGGTCTTACCAGATCCGGCAACACCGCTCAAAAGCAGATTGTGACCGCCTGCCG
>CAZPEW010000203.1:0-2614 GCA_964585695.1 uncultured Lachnospiraceae bacterium | reverse complement strand
CGCTGCAATAAGCGACGCACGTACTGCATAGCTCTGCCCGTGTATTTCCGAGAAGTCCACATCATAGGTTTCCGCAGTGCGTGCATCATGCATTGTCTCCCGCGGGAAACCGAAAAAATCCTCTTCCGAATGCAGCAGTGCGATCAGTTCCTGGAGACTGCTGATTCCGATGATGTCCATATCATCGACGGCAAGCGCTTCCTGCACATCCTCAAGAGGTATAACGGCACCGCTCCTTCCCTGTTTTTTAAATTCCGTGATCAGCGACAGCATCCCCCGTACATGCCTCACCTGTCCGTCGAGTCCCACCTCACCCAGAAATCCGTATTCATCAATCGGGAAATCCGGCAGCATCCGGAGTGAACGCAGCATCCCGGTTACAATCGGAAGGTCAAAGTATGTTCCTTCTTTCCTTTGATCAGCAGGTGCCAGGTTGATGGTCAGTCTTTTGGGCGGCAGCGCATAACCGATGTTTTTGAGTGCAACAAATACACGTTCCTGTGCTTCACGCACACTGGCACTTACATTTCCGACGATAACAGATTTAGGCAGTCCGTTGGACTCATCCACCTGTACCGATACAGAATAGCCGTCCATTCCGGACAGCCCTGCACTGTTTACTTTTGACAGCATAATAACCTCGATGGGAAAACGAGTAAGAACATACTCTTAAGAATCTGTTTAAAACATACAATAGAAAAACCCGCCTGTCAATTTGATTTGACAAACGGGTAAAAAGTTTCCGGCAAAGGTGCACGGAAGGTTCTTTCTGAAAGAGCAGCAAGCACGGTCCCGCTTAAATCCGGGAAAACAATCTCTTCCGCATGCAGAAGCTGCGAATGTATCCCATAAAGTTTCCTGACATAAAGGTTCAGTTTCTTCTCTCCGTATTTGGAATCACCCACAACCGGATGCCCTGTACTTGCGAGATGTGCACGGATCTGGTGCGTTTTTCCGGTAATCAGATGCACCCGGAGTACGGTATAGGCCGTACCGTCCGGCAGCTTACCGCAGTATTTCGGCACATAGGCCGTATCTATTCTGCCGGCTCCCTCAAATTCTGTCTCTTTGACCGTCACTCTGTTTGTCTTTTCATCTTTTTTTAGAAAAGCATGTATTTCATTTTTTTCGTTTATGCTGCCTTCTGTCACAGCGCAGTAATATTTTTTAAGAGAACGGTCGCGCAGCATTCCCGCAAGGCACTGCAGCGCCGGCAGTGATTTACCAAAAAGGATAATGCCGGAAGTATTTCTGTCCAGACGGTTGGCAATACCGGGTTTAAAGGTTTTAAGCTGCTCTTCCGTCAGCTGTCCGGATTCCGCAAGGTAAGCTATGCACAGCTCGTTTACGGATACCGCTTCACTTCCGTCTCCCTGCGAGAGCCACCCCGCAGGCTTATTGACAAGAAGGATGTCTGCATCCTCATAAATAATATAATCCCGCAGCTTAGGAAGCTTCCTGCCGTCCTTTTCTTTTCTGCTTTCTGCATTCCCGGCAGTCATCACTGCAAAAGTATCCTCAGAGAAATACATTTTTACGGAATCTCCCTGCATAAGAATCTCTTCGCCGGAAGCTTTCCTGTCATTGAGAACGATATTCTTCTTCCGAAGCATTTTATAGATAAATCCGGAATTTGCCGCTTTAAGATATTTCCGCAGCAGTTTATCCAGCCTCTGACCCGCTTCGTTTTTTTCCACTTTTATCTCACGCATAATTATTTCATCAGCCTGTTGATACGGCGCATGATAAAGAATATAAAGGAATGCGGCAGCAGTTTGGTCATAATATCAAAGAACTCCGTTCTGACAGGTCCCGGACAGACAGCGGTTACCACACATCCGGTTCCGCGCAGCTCCTCATTCAGCGCTCTGGAAAAGCTCAGGACATAGCTTTTGCATGCAGCATATACGGCAAAGGACGGCTGCGGCAGAAAAGCCGCCATGGAAGCAAAGTTGATGATTCTGGATTTTTTACTGAGATACGGAATGCTCAGTCTGGTCAGTGCCGTCAGTGCCCGCATATCAAGATCAATCATTCCCAGCTGATCCTTAATAGAAAGACTGCTGATGGTTCCGATCTTTCCGAAACCTGCCGCATTTACCAGGAAAACAATCTGCGGTTTTTCATCTGCAAGCAGCTTCTCATATTCTGCTAAAGAGAAATCCGACTGCAGGTCCATGGGGAACAACCGTGTTTTTTTGGTAAGAACACGGTCGAGCTCCTCCAGACGGTCCTTACGTCTGCCAAAAAGCCAGATTTCCGAAACATTCGGAATGCTGTCATTGATTTCTTCTGCCATCTTCCTCCCCATACCGGAGGTAGCACCTGTAACCACTGCGATTTTTCTTTCCATTTTCTGACAAGCTCCTTTATATTTTCCCCTGGTAACAAAAAAGGAAGTCCTGATTTCTCAAGGCTTCCAATCATATCAATGCGGGAGATGGGACTTGAACCCACACGTCCTAACGGACACAAGATCCTTAGTCTTGCCTGTCTGCCAATTCCAGCACTCCCGCGCGACGAAGGTTATATTAGCACAATGATATTTAGCTTGCAAGCACTAATTTAAAAATTTATTTTAGAAATTTTCTTTTTATCCCGCAGCCTTTGCAAT
>CAZPEW010000202.1:1522-5082 GCA_964585695.1 uncultured Lachnospiraceae bacterium | reverse complement strand
ATTCGTCATGAATTCATTGGAAACACTGTAATCCTTGCTGTTGAAATCCTTCACAAGCAGGACCGGATTGTAGGTCTGTACATCCACCTTGCCCATCATGCTCTCGAACTGGTGCAACCAGCGGCCGTGGTCCGAAACAATGATGATACGGGTATTGTCGTATACACCCTGCTCCCGGAGGTAATCAAGCCATACCGCAATCTGCTTGTAGGACGCGGCATTGACCATATAATGCTGAATCTGCTCCTCCGTCTCCATCTTGACCGGCTCAGAGCCGTCCGAACCGTCGAACTGCTTTTTCCATCCGGCAAGATACGGTGCATTGTCGGTATTGTAGCTGACCGTATAGTCCGGGAGCTGCAGCGTACAGAAAGCATGCGTTGACTCATTATCCATCGAGAAATAATAATTCTGGTCATTGTCCTGGATTTTGGTGAGCTTGACCAGCTTCTTAAGAACAGAAAAACTGTCAATGAATGACTGCTTGGACTCTGAGCTGTTCTGGCTCAGATAATTTCCGTCGTCATAAATCGGCTTCTGCAGCACAACCGGTGCAACACGGAAAAGACTGTAGTAAATAAAATTGTGCTTCCGCTTTCCGGCACTGTCCTCGTGGTTGAACTGGAGATCCGACAGATCGGTGTATTCGCCGATGGTGTGGTAGGCATGGACATCCGGCATGTCCTTAAAAACGGACAGGTCCGAAACCCACTTGTACCCCGCATAAGGCGGATCACATACGGTTACATCAAAGCCCGCCGCATCAAACAACATCGGCATCAGCTTGAGCGCTTCGTCATGCTTGTCCGCAAGCTTCTCGCTGCTTCGCCTGTCCATTTCCTCCGGCGTGTAGTCGTAGCCGCCAAAAAGCGCCGGACTTCCGAAGTTTGTGGACTGTCCGTAGGAAAGCGTATCCGGGTAATATGTAAAGCCCTCGAATGCTGCCTGCACCTCCGGCTGCTGTTTGAAAATATACGGCACATAGCCGCTGATTGCACGGTCAAGCATGATGACCACGACATTTTTGCCCTTGGTACTCAGGTTCAGAATCGGCTTGTCATCTCCCGTATCCGCAGTCTGCGTCTTTAAATAAGACATTTTATCCAGCGTCGTTTTTGCATCGCTGATATTGACAGCGGATATTCCGAATGCACCCGCAATGATGACCGCATAGGCCATCACAAGATACTTCTCCTTCTTTTTCCGGAGGAGAAGCTCCCAGATAAAGTAAAGGATCACTGCAGCAGCCAGCAGTACAAAAAGGTTTCCAAGCTGCTCCTGAAGCGTAAACTTCGGCGCCGAATCAAACACCAGCGTCGAGGACAGATTGCCGAGACCTTTCCCGTAAAACAGGAAATTCACAAGACAGACGGCAGAGAGGATCCATATCCCTCTGGATGCCGTGCGTTTGCCGTTCTGATCTCCAAGCGCATACAGTACAAATGCCCAGAGGAAAAGCCCCAGTGCAATCATAAAAGTAAGCGTCACATACTGCAGCGGATTCTCATAGAATCCGGTGTCGATAAACTCCGCCGGAGATGCCCCCACCAGCGCCGAAGGAATCCACATTCCCAAAAGCAGTGAGAGGAAGGTTCCTCCCAGCAGAAACAGCCGGGTGTAAATAGCCTGACCGTGCTTTCCGGCGCCGCGGCCTGCATTCGCGGGTGCGGTCTCTGCCCTGCTGTCCTGCGCGACGCGGATGCTGTCTCGTGCAGTCTCTGACCCGGCCTTGCTGTCCTGCCCAACGCGGATGCTGTCTCGTGCGGTTTTTGCGCCTTTCCTGCCGGCAAATGTCTCCCGGAACGAGGAAAGTGCCGGGAACAGGCAGAAGCACAAAAGCACAATACTTGAATAGATGCCGGTGCCGGTCCGCACCTCTTTCATCGAGAGCGCTGCGGCAAACTGCGCCGCACCGGCGGCAGCCGCGATGATATTAAAATCTCTGCGCGGATGCTTCAGCACCTTCATGAAAATGTTTTTAAAGAGTGAGAAAAGGTTGTTGCAGGTCCAGTACAGTACCAGTCCGGACGGCGAGGTATACAGGAAAACCAGGAAAAAGCAGGCCATGATGTAAAGCTGCAGCTTGTCCTTTAACGGGAAGCCTTTCATGTAGATCGCGCCGGAAATGAAATTGATCGCCGTCATCAGGACCGGCAGGACATTCACACTGAATGCGCCAATCCGGAGCAGCTGATCCGGAGCCCCGAGGTTTGAGATCATGAGGAACGAAGCATCGGTCAGTACCGGCGAATTCGCGAGATAGTGATAGGCGGCAATGAAAAACGGGATCTGCAGAAGCAGAGAAACCGAGCCGCGGAGCGCGTAGATCGGCCGGTAATCATTCTGCCGGTAGTATTCGGAGAGCATCATGAAACGTTCGTCGCCCTTAAAGGTGCGGCGGATGTGGTTCACCCACGGTGCCATCTCCCGCTGTTTGTTTCTCTCGTTTTCCTGCATGGCATCGGATTTTTTGTACATCGGCAGAATCAGCAGGTTCACGACCAGACTGACTGCGATGATGGACAGCCCCGGATTGTTGAGATATTTGTACATGAATACGAATGTGATCTCAATCAGGAGCTCGATCGGGTATACAAGAATGGAGTATAAAGCAGATGCCATAATAATAACCTTCTTCTGTAAGAACTTTTAAGTATGTAAAAATGCCGCATTACTGCGTAAGGGAGCTGTATTTCTCTGTCATGTAGTCGACTGTGCGCTTTGTGCTCTCGCCGATGTGCTGCCATGTGGCGGCACGTGCCTTGTCACGGCCTTCCGCCAGTGCCGTACTTGCGGCGGCATCGTCAATCACATCCTTGATGCGCGGGAAGTCCTCCTCCCGGAGCGGCACGCCGATTGTCGGCAGCGTTTTAAAGGTCCAGGGTTCCTCCTCAAGCCATGCAGCATCATCCGGAGACTTGTCAAAATGCGTATCCGCATAAATGAGCGGCCGGTCAAAAATGAGCGTGTAATCAAAAATAACACCGGAGAAATCCGAGATCATGATATCCGACTCGCTCAGCACATGGAAATTGTCATTGTCATAGTTCCAGGAAATCTGACCGCCTGCTGCCGGTATACCCGTCTGCTGCGCGCCTGCTCCCGGTTTGCCTGTCTGCTGCGCGCCTGCTCCCGGTTCACCTGTCTGATGCGCAGCTGCTGCCGGTATACCCGTCTGCTGCGCGCCGCCAGAATAGCTGGTTCCGTCCGGATATTTTGCCATCAGACTGTCAAGCACCTTTTTATCAGATGTTCTGGACTGCGGGTGCGGGCGAATGATGATTTTATAGCCGGTTCTCAGCAGACTCTCAATGATTTTATCACCGTAGCGCACAAGGATGCTGCTCTGCCCCCAGGATGGTGCGAGGAGTACCGTGAACGTGTGGTCTGTCCGCGGCGGCAGTGCTTCTGCCCGCTTTTTCATCTCGTCAAGATAGGTAAGTCCTGTAATCTGCAGATCCTTTGCCGGCAGATGTCTTATTTTTTCCAGCGCACGAATCTGCTCCGCCTCATATTCGCCGGAAAGCAGCACCGCGTCGTAGTGATCAAGGCCGAACATC
>CAZPEW010000202.1:0-1512 GCA_964585695.1 uncultured Lachnospiraceae bacterium | reverse complement strand
CTGTACAGCGTTGCATCTGCGGCTGCGTGCAGGATATGCACATACCAGGATGTATTGCGCGAACGTTTCCACTGGTACACGTCGAGTCCGGGTGTTGTGGACAGGCAGATACCGACGTCCATGAGATTCAGCTTGGGTACCGCCTGGTTAAGCGTCCCGATATAGCTGCATTTAACATAGCTGTAGCTTTTGGCGAGTGCCGGGTCATCCTCGGAAACCGTCCAGTATACGAGCGGAATCTTACGCCGTTCAAACTCATCGGCAATCGGTTCAAATACATTCCAGTAACGCTTGCTGTCGCTGAAAATCAGGTACGGTATGCGGTCCTGCTGCTTTGCCTCTGCCGCTCCGTTCTTGCCGCCTCTGCCGCCCTTTACCAGAAACTTGAGCCGGATAATCAGCTTCTGCACAAAAAAGAGCATGGTTGTCACAACACCGATCAGAATTGTAAACAGCATGCTTCCGGTGCCGGGATCAATGTACAGCATGGTAGCCGGCAAAGCACCATGCGCAGCAAACGGCAGTGTGCCGTGCACAGCAGCCGGCAATACAGCCGGCATGGTTTCATGTACAGCTGCCGCTCCGGTAATAAGCATGTCTATAGGAAATTGCATCAGTAAACCTCCTGGAATGAAACATAAACTGCGGTTCTTGCCTGTTTTGGCACCAAAGCATATATTTTAGTTTTTCCAGCAAATATATATGCTTTTTCGTTCAGAAATATTTATTATTTCTGGTACCGAGCATACATTTTACTCTCTTTTATCAAATTTATATGCTTTTTGGATCGAGCCGCTGCGTGGATCGGGCTATTCTCAGAGGATAAAGCATATAAATTAAGGTTTTTCTCATAAATATATGCTTTTTCTCACTGGCTGCTCTCTCATAGTCCGAAACAATCATATATATTTGAGCATTTCCTTCAAATATATATGACGGGCCGCCGCGACAGCCAGATCAAGCCAACAGATTGTTAAGCCATGCCGCCGCAATAGCGTGATAGCCCCCACAGCCCCTGCGTTTTACACGATTTCCAGATCCTCGCGGTCGCGCAGCATATAGCGGCGGAGCGGGGTGAGGCTGGCGAGCCAGTAGAGGAGGCCGCCGCAGATTGCGGTGTAGCCGCTGCCGGTCGTGAACATGAAGAGACCGCTCTTGATCTCGGCGGTTGCCGGGTTGTATACAAAGAGTGTCGCAGAAATAAAGGAAATCAGCAGGCAGCCGAGCCCTACGAGGTTGAAGCCGCCCGTAAAACGGTAAGCGTCATGCCCTTCCATGAAATATACGGACTTAAGCGAGAGCTTCCTCTTTTTGACGATCAGATAGTCCACAACCGTCATGCCGATGATCGGGCCCTGGATATATGCGGCCATGGAGATGAACTTGCCGAAGTTGTCCATGATCCAGCCCCAGATTGTCAGCGCGCTCACATAAAACATTGCCAGGATGACCAGCAGCCGGTAGCTCACCTTCGGGAGACCGCTCTTAACAATCATGCAGTTCACGTAGGAA
>CAZPEW010000201.1:3279-5088 GCA_964585695.1 uncultured Lachnospiraceae bacterium | reverse complement strand
TGTCATCGCTCTCCGTGTCAGCAAGCTGATCCGCATCCGAATCAACCAGTTCGCCGGACTTGTCAAACTCCTGCGCGGTAAATCCGTACTGCTCAATGTTCTCATTCTTATCATAACGATCGCCGCCGGACAGAAGTCTGTGGAGATCCTGGTTGGCATCGTAAAGATCCTCGGTGATCTCTACTTCATTTCTGTTTTCGTCAAGAACTCTTACATCAAGGCAAAGTGCCTGAAGCTCCTTCAGAAGAACCTTAAAGGACTCCGGTACACCAGGAGCCGGGATATTCTGGCCCTTGATAATTGCCTCATAGGTCTTTACACGGCCTGCAACATCATCGGACTTCATCGTCAGAATCTCCTGCAGTGTGTATGCAGCACCATAAGCCTCCAGTGCCCATACCTCCATCTCTCCGAAACGCTGGCCGCCGAACTGGGCCTTGCCGCCGAGAGGCTGCTGTGTAACCAGAGAGTACGGTCCTGTTGAACGTGCATGGATCTTATCATCTACCAGATGATGCAGCTTCAGGTAATGCATGAATCCTACAGAGGTCGGTCCATCAAACTTCTCGCCGGTACGACCGTCGCGGAGCTGGATCTTGCCGTCTGTGCTGATCGGAACGCCCTCCCAGAGTGCTCTGTGATCCAGATGCTCTCCGAGATACTTGAGGACCTCAGGATCAAGCTCCTCAGCATGCTTTTCCTTGAATTCATCCCATGACAGGTTGACATAGTCATTCGCCAGGGTCAGTGTCTGTGTAATATCATTCTCGTTTGCACCATCAAAGATCGGGGTGGAAACATCCACACCGAGTGCCTTGGCTGCAAGAGAAAGATGAAGCTCGAGGACCTGTCCGATATTCATACGGGAAGGTACGCCCAGCGGGTTAAGAACGATATCCAGCGGACGTCCGTTCGGCAGGAACGGCATATCCTCTACCGGAAGCACACGGGAAACGACACCCTTGTTTCCGTGACGGCCGGCCATCTTATCGCCGACACCGATCTTTCTCTTCTGTGCAATGTAAATGCGGACTGACTCGGAAACGCCCGGTGCCAGCTCGTCTGAATTCTCTCTTGTAAATACCTTGGCATCCACAACGACACCGTATGCGCCGTGCGGAACCTTAAGAGAAGTATCTCTGACCTCACGTGCCTTCTCACCGAAGATTGCACGGAGCAGTCTCTCCTCTGCGGTAAGCTCCGTCTCTCCCTTAGGAGTGACTTTGCCCACAAGGATATCACCGGCACGTACCTCGGCACCGATGCGGATAATTCCTCTTTCATCCAGATTCTTTAATGCATCATCGCCGACACCCGGAACATCGGAAGTGATCTCCTCAGGTCCGAGCTTTGTATCACGGGCCTCGCACTCGTATTCCTCAATATGCACGGAGGTATAGACATCCTCCTCAACCAGACGCTCGGACAGAAGAACAGCATCCTCGTAGTTATAGCCCTCCCAGGTCATAAATCCGATCAGCGGGTTCTTGCCCAGTGCAATCTCGCCGTCCTTTGTGGAAGGACCGTCAGCGATTACATCGCCTTTCTTGACATGGTCATGTGCAAATACGATCGGCTTCTGGTTGTAGCAGTTGGACTGGTTGGAACGCATGAACTTGGTCAGTCTGTACTCATCCAGCTTTCCGTCCTTATCCCGCTTGATGGTGATCTTGTTGGAAGCGGAAACCAGAACCTCGCCATCCTCTCTGGCAACAACGCAGGCACCGGAATCGACAGCAGCCTTGCTGGAAATACCGGTATCCACCGCCGCACGCTCCGTTGTAAGGAGAGGCACGGCCTGACGCTGCA
>CAZPEW010000201.1:0-3269 GCA_964585695.1 uncultured Lachnospiraceae bacterium | reverse complement strand
TCATCGTTCTGCAGGAAAGGAATCATGGATGTAGCAACAGAAAATACCATCTTAGGGCTGACATCCATCATATCTATGGTTGCCTTAGGGAATGCGGAAGTCTGCTCTCTGAAACGTCCGGAAACATTGTCATGAACAAAGTGTCCTTCCTCATCCAGAGGTTCATTCGCCTGTGCAACTACGTAATTGTCCTCCTCGTCGGCAGCAAGGTAGCGTACCTCTCTGGTAACGACAGGATTCTTTGGATCTGACTTGTCTACGACTCTGTAAGGCGCCTCAACAAATCCGTACTGATTGATCCGGGCATAGGATGCCAGGGAGTTGATCAGTCCGATGTTAGGACCTTCTGGTGTCTCGATAGGACACATACGGCCGTAGTGTGTATAGTGAACATCTCGTACCTCAAATCCGGCACGGTCTCTTGACAGACCGCCTGGTCCCAGGGCTGAGAGTCTTCTCTTATGTGTAAGCTCTGACAGAGGATTGTTCTGATCCATAAACTGGGACAGCTGGGAGGAACCGAAGAACTCCTTTACAGCAGCTGTAACCGGCTTGATGTTGATCAGGCTCTGCGGTGTGATCTCCTCAATATCCTGTGTGGACATCCTCTCGCGGACAACACGCTCCATACGGGAAAGACCGATTCTGTACTGATTCTGGAGCAGCTCGCCGACCGCACGGATACGACGGTTTCCGAGGTGATCGATATCATCCTTGTTTCCGATCTCCTCCTCCAGATGCATGCAGTAGTTGATGGATGCAAAGATATCTTCCTTTGTAATATGCTTCGGAATAATCTCATGGATATTCTTGCGGATTGCTTCCTTCAGAGCAGCTTCGTCAGCGCCTGCATTCGCATCCAGTACCTTTTTGAACTCCGGATAGTAAACAAGCTCCGTGATCTCTGCTTCTGCAGGATCAAACGGAAGGTATGCGGATGCATCCACTTCCATGGAGGACAGAACCTTCTCTTTTCTGGTTGCGCCGTCAATCCATACAAACGGAACACCGGCATTCTGGATGGCGATGGCCTTTTCCAGCGTAACAACCTCGCCTGCCTCGGCAAGAACCTCGCCGGTCGTCTGATCAACTACGTCCTCCGCAAGCGTCTGGCCCTTGATTCTGTTCTTTAAATGAAGCTTTTTGTTGAATTTATATCTGCCGACCTTGGCGAGATCGTAACGTCTCGGATCAAAGAACATGGCAGTCAGGAGAGACTGTGCGGAGTCAACGGAAAGCGGCTCGCCCGGTCTGATTTTTTTGTACAGCTCAAGCAGACCATCCTGATAATTATCAGAAGGGTCCTTTTCAAAAGAAGCCAGAAGCTTAGGCTCCTCGCCAAAGAGATCGATGATCTCTGCATTGGAACCGATACCCAGTGAACGGATAAATACGGTAACCGGAACCTTACGTGTTCTGTCTACACGGACAAAGAATACGTCATTGGAATCTGTCTCATACTCAATCCACGCACCACGGTTAGGAATAACCGTGCAGGAATAGAGCTCCTTGCCGATCTTATCATGGTCAATGCCATAATAGATTCCAGGGGAACGCACCAGCTGAGAAACAATAACACGCTCTGCGCCATTTATTACAAAGGAACCGGTATCCGTCATAAGCGGAAGATCTCCCATAAAGATCTCATGCTCATTGATCTCATCCTTATCCTTGTTGATGAGTCTGGCCTTTACCTTGAGTGGTGCTGCATACGTCGCGTCTCGCTCCTTGCACTCTTCAATGGTATATTTCTTTTCGTCCTCGCAAAGTTTGAAATCAACAAACTCCAGGCTCATATGTCCTGCAAAGTCTGCGATCGGAGAGATATCATCAAATGCCTCTCTCAGACCTTCCTTGAGGAACCACTGGTAGGAGTCTTTCTGAATTTCAATCAGGTTTGGCATTTCCAGAACTTCCTGACTCTGTGAAAATGTCATCCTCACGTTTCTCCCGGATTTCACCGGACGCATCTTGCTTTTTTTCATTGACCGTTCACCCCTGCTAACCGAACGGGCTGCCCCGTTCTTATGTCAAGTTCATAAAATGCTTGTCAGAAAAACACCTCGGCGGTATAATTACATCATTCTCAGCGGATCCCCGCAAACATTCCACAAACCAGTTACTTTTTTTCATATGCCGGTTCCGAAAAAAGGGCGTACTTAGCCCACGTCTCCAGAATAAGCAAACTTCATCCTAACACGATACAAAATCCATGTCAATATATAAAATTCAAAACAGCAGATTATTTTAGTGCCCGCCCTGTCCTGCGCGCTGTCAGGATCTTTTCTGTACGCTATCTCTAGCGGTTCTGTGCGGCCGCAGAATCAGACTTATGATGGTTAAAGCAAGGAAATATCCGCCAATGTCAATCCAGACATCCCGGATCTCGCCGGAACGCCCCGGTACAAATAGCTGTATCGTCTCATCCAGAAAAGCCGCCCCAAGCCCGTATAACAGGACGCGGAACCGGTCCCGGAATCCGCGCAGATTCCCGCACCAGATAGACAGCATTGTCATCTCCGCACCAAGCAGCGCATACTCAGACGCATGCGCCATCTTCCTTAAATAAAAATCATTCGCAAAGTGCAGCGGAAATCCAAGCAGCCCAAAAAGCCGGTTCAGCCGCGCCGCAAAATACATGCTCTCATTCGTGGACAACGCCGCAGGAACCAGCGAATGTCCCCAGATCATACACAGTGTAAACACTATCAGCA
Organism: uncultured Lachnospiraceae bacterium; assembly: GCA_964585695.1. Lineage (GTDB taxonomy): Bacteria > Bacillota > Clostridia > Lachnospirales > Lachnospiraceae > Oribacterium. Next base: position 555 of record CAZPEW010000201.1, on the reverse strand, counting down.
GTTTCATAATTCCGGTTTTTCTTTCCGGAGTCCAGTCTGTTTTTCTTTCCGAAGTCAAAATTGCGCCCTCCCTGTACAGATAAAAAAGCCGGTATCTGACAACGTTGCCTGATACCGACTCTTTCAATATATTACATCTCTCCTCCCAGGCCAAGTACTTTTTAAATTATTCTTATATTGCACACAACCTGTATTTGTCGGATCCCTGTATCATTACTGCACTCAGTCCGCATTTGTCGGATCCCTGCATCATTTTTCAGTCATCAGACTTATCTCCCTATACCGTACACCGGAAGCACTCCCTGTGACAGGTGAAATTGAGGATTTTTCCAACAATGCATCTGCATATAATCAGCTTCAGCCAGATCCGGGGGGGGATTCAAACATTCGGCTGAACATGCTCGGATTCAGCTAGATTTGGGATTCTTCACTCATTCTAGCTGCTTTTTTCGAGCATTTCCCTCGATTTTATCGGCTGAAATCAGCTAGATTTGGGAATTCATGCTGATTCTAGCTGATTTTTCCGCATTCAGATGGCTGTTTCGAGGCTATATT
>CAZPEW010000200.1:0-5119 GCA_964585695.1 uncultured Lachnospiraceae bacterium | reverse complement strand
ATAACATTTCCGCTTCCGAGCAATGATTTGACACCATTGCAGAGTCCGAAAATAAGGCAGCCGTAGAATGTGCCCTGCGGCTTGAATTTACCGAAAATAACTGCGGCAATGGCAATGAATCCCTGTCCTACGATAACTGCCGGACGGAACTGGGAAACCGTTGCAAGTGTAACAAATGCACCGCCGAGTCCTGCAAGGAAACCGGAAAGAATGACGCAGATATAACGGACTCTGTAAACATTCACACCCAGTGTTTCACATGCCTCAGGATGCTCTCCTGCTGCACGCAGACGCATGCCGAATCTGGTCTTGTAAAAGACAAACCAGATCACGATCACCAGAAGGAAGCTTAAATAAGCAACGGAATATGTTGCAAATACATTGTAGCCAAAAGAGCCTGCCGGGAAAAGACCTACAAACATCTTAGGAAGCTTGGATGCAGTGTCGAGCGCCGGCGAGTCTGAGGAATTCTCAAAAATCGCCTTGCAGAGGAATACGGCAAGACCTGGTCCGATAAAGTTGATGGCTGTGCCGGCAATGGTCTGATCCGCATGGAAGCTGATGCATACAGCAGCATGCAGAAGACCGAGCACCGCTCCGGCGAGTCCGCCGGCAAGGAAGCCGATCCATCCGTTGTGCGTATAATAGGCAACCACTGCTCCGATAAATGCGCCGATGGTCATCATACCCTCAATACCGATATTGATGACGCCGGATCTCTCCGAGAAGCAGGATCCAAGTCCGGCAAGAAGCAGCGGCGGCGTGGAAATCAGCATTGCATTGATTAAAAGTCCGAGATATGTAACTGCCATTATTCCTTACCTCCATTCTTCTGCAGCAGTCTGAGCAGGATCGTTCTGAATACCTGAGAGATTGCAATAAAGATAAGGATCGTACCCATGATGATATTGATAACCTCTGCCGGTACATTTACAACAGTAAGCTTGTTTCCGCCGTATTTCATTGCCCCGTAGAAAAGACCTGCAAAGATGCATCCGATCGGATTGGAGGCACCGATCAGGGCAACCGTGATTCCCTGGAAGCCATAGCCCTCCTGTGCCGCAAACTGGCTGACACGTCCTGACATACCCAGCGTCTGCACTGCACCGCCGATGCCGGCCAGGATACCGGATATGGACATGGAAATCATAAATACCCGGTTGGAGCTGATTCCTGCATACTCAGCCGCTGTCTTGGAAAAGCCGACTGCACGCAGCTGATAGCCAAGCGTTGTCTTTGCCATGATAAACCACATGATAACCGCTGCCAGAACCGCGAGAACAAATCCCCAGTTGATATCCTTGCAGCCGGTCAGCTGAATCAGTGCCTTGGGTGCCGCAATGGTTGCCGTATCCAGAACCGTCTTGGTTGCTTCTGCACCCTGGTCTGTATGGATACCCTTGATGTTGACAACATAATTGGAAAGATAAAACGCGATCCAGTTAAACATGATATAGGAAAGAACCTCATTGATTCCCTTTTTGATTTTCAGGAGACCCACGATGGCTCCCCAGAGCGCACCTGCTGCCGCTGCCGCGAGGATACATACAATAGCATGGATCGGTGCCGGCATCGGAACCAGCAGTCCGATAACAACTGCCGCAAGCGATCCGACAACAAACTGTCCCTCAGCGCCGATATTAAATACACCGGTCCGGAAAGAGAATGCCACGGAAAGTCCGGTAAAAATCAGCGGCGCCGCATAGACGATGCTGTAAACAATATATTTCAGTTTTCCGAATACACCGTCAAGGAGCTTTGCATAGGCAACGCCCGGATTCGTTCCGATGATCAGCAGAAGAATTGCTCCGACCAGAAAACCGATGAAAATGGAAATCAGTGTATAGAGCGCATTGCTGTTCAGGATTTTGTTTTTCATTCTGCTTTACCTCCTGCCATCATTAATCCGAGTCTGTACTCATCTGCTTCCTTGCCGTCCACAGTGCCTGCAATTCTTCCGCCGAATATAACGTTGATCCGGTCGGAGAGTCCCATGATTTCATCCAGCTCAAAGGACACAAGAAGAATCGCCCTGCCCTTGTTTCTCTGCTCCACAAGATACTTATGTACAAATTCAATCGCACCGACATCCAGACCTCTCGTCGGGGTAAAGGCAATCAGAAGATCCTTGTCATTGGTAACCTCTCGCGCAATGATAACCTTCTGCTGATTTCCGCCGGAAAGCTCACCGCCGAGCCGCTCCTCGCAGCCGACAGGACGAATATCAAATTTCCGGATCATATCCGTTGCATGATCCTTAATAATCTTTTTCTGGAGAATGCCGTTTCTCGCATATGGCGCCACTGCAAAGTTCTGCAGAATCAGATTCTCGGAGACCGTAAAGTCCAGTACAAGACCATGCTTCTGCCGGTCCTCGGGAATGCTGGAAATGCCCTTGTCAAAAATCTCCTTCGGCGTCCTGTTTACAAGATTCTCACCGTTCATCAGAACCTCACCGGATTCCGCTTTGGAAAGCCCTGTCAGGATCTCCACCAGCTCCGACTGACCATTTCCGTCAATACCGGCAAGTCCGAGGATCTCGCCGGCCTTAACCGTCAGATTCAGGCCCTTTAAGACCTCCACACCGCGGTAGTCCCGCGCATGCAGATCCTTTACCTCAAGAACCACATTGCCGGCTTCCTGCTCCCTTTTGTCCACATTCATCGATACCTGACGCCCTACCATCATTGCCGCAAGATCATCCTCCGAAACTTCTGCGACCTTAACGGTATCAATGTATCTGCCGCGGCGGATGATGGTACAGTTATCTGCGCTTGCCTTGATCTCCTTCAGCTTATGTGTGATCAGGATAACCGATTTTCCGGCAGCTGTCAGGTTTCCGATGATATCCATCAGCTCATCGATCTCCTGCGGTGTCAGAGATGCTGTCGGCTCATCCAGAATCAGGATATCCGCACCGCGGTACAGAACCTTGAGAATCTCAACTCTCTGCTGCATGCCGACACTGATATCCTCTACCTTGGCATCAGGATCCACCTTCAGATTATACTTTTCAGACAGCTCCACGATCTTCTCGCGTGCTGTCTTTAAATCAACCGTAATCCCCTTCATCGGCTCAGATCCGAGAATGATGTTTTCCGTTACGGTAAACGGCTGCACCAGCATAAAATGCTGATGCACCATGCCGATGCCCAGTGCGATTGCCTTTTCCGGATTGTCAATCTCAACCGTTTTTCCGTTGATCTCAATCGTTCCGGAGGTCGGCCGGTACATGCCGTAAAGCACATTCATCAGCGTTGATTTGCCGGCGCCGTTCTCGCCGAGCACTGCATGGACTTCCCCTTTGTGTACCGTCAGGTTGATGTGATCATTGGCCGTAAAGTTTCCGAACTTTTTAACAATGTCCTTCATCTGAATCACAACGGTACTTGCATCCATATTGCTTTTCATTTGCAGCTTCCCCTTCCGTTCTTTTATCTTTTATATATAATTGACGAGAGTGTCAAAAGTATGATTACGGATTGTTCCGTGCTGCGCACTCCCACCATCCTGCCTTTCATTCGGACTCCGTGGGGCCCCTGCCCCACTATATCCTCATGAAAGGGCGTGTCATAAAGTCATCGCTCCACTGTCATGCAAGCATGATGTGAAGCATGACTTTTGACACTGTAATCATATAATTGCATTAATCATATGATTACAATATCTTTCATGCCTTCCGCTTCCGCAATATTCTGCAGCCTGCGCATCTCTGCATCCGCCGGTACCGCAAGAGTCTCCCGGTAAACGGCTCGTACACCCATCGGTCTGTATTTTATAAGCTTGTACCGGATGCCTGATTCCTTAAGATACGGCTTCAGAAAACGGGCGGTTTCCCTGACTGTTTCCTCTGCGTTAAAAAGCCCGGGCACAACCACGGTCCTCACCTCTGTCAGCTTGCCGCATCCGGCAAGATAACGCATATTCTGCAGAACAGCTGCATTATCCATATCGGTTGTTTTCCTGTGTTCCGCCGGATTCCATGCCTTTATGTCAAGCATCACGCCCTGTATCCGCGTGAGGAGCTCCGGGTAAGAACGGAAATCCAGGGTTCCGTTGCTGTCAAGCAGCGTAGTCAGACCGTCTTTCCCGGCAGCATCCGCAAGCTCTGTAAGAAACTCCGGATAAAGCGTACATTCGCCGCCGGAAACCGTAATGCCGCGGATATAGGGAACCTGTTTTCTGACCTCTGCATAGACCTCTGCTGCCGGCATCCACCGGATCCGCGGACTAGCATTGAATCTGCAGCTGCGGATGCAGGTGTCACAGCCTGTGCATTTTTTATAGTCAAATAAAACCTTTCCCTCCCTGAGCGTCAGTGCTCCGGAAGGGCAGGTTTTTACACACTCTCCGCAGTCCGTGCAAAGCGCTCTGGTTTCCGGGTTATGGCAATATCTGCAGTTGAAATTGCAGCCCTGCAGGAAAACAGATGTACGGTTGCCGGGACCATCGACCGAACTGAATGGGATGATCTTATTGACAGGTGCTTTATTGCCCAGATCCTTTTCCATACTCAGCGGACCTTTCTTTCCAGAATATGTCCGTTGTGCTTCGCACCCATACCGAGTGCGGTTGTATCGTGCTTTACATTCTCGCCATGCTCCAGCTTCTCAATCTCGGACTTTTTAACGAGGTAGCCTGTAATACGGATTACATCGCTGTCAGAGCTGTAAAAACTGAGGTACCGCAGATTCTCGCGGAATGCGCCCTTGATGATATCCAGGACATACTCCGGATTTCTGTGCACTGTCATGTCGATCGGGAAAATATCCCCCGTTCCGGATGGGAAATAATGATGGAAATTTGACAGCACATGCAGCTGATCCACCAGATTCTCCGGCTCCTCACCGATCGGGATTCTCGTCCCGGGTGTTACATGGATATCCGATGCAATTCCGACCTGTGCATGCAGAAGGAAATGTCCGCCGGTTGCCTCACAGTATTTATTGTAGTGATTCTTATTGAAGCTGTCGATCACATCCATAATGCGCACGCCCAGTGCGGTGGCTTCCTCATCATGTCCGAACCGGACACCCTTCCTGCCTTCCTTCTCAAGGAGAATGTCTACTGCCTCCGCAAGTCCGACCAGACCGAACATCGCAGTAAACCGGTCTCTGCG
>CAZPEW010000199.1:0-5137 GCA_964585695.1 uncultured Lachnospiraceae bacterium | reverse complement strand
AGATTTACGCGTGGTTGAGCGATTTGTCAACCACACGATTGTTTACTGTTAGAAATCAAAAAAAGGGTTGCAAAGGAAAAGCGCTTATATTATACTGACGGTGTTAAGTGTAAATGTTTCCGGAAACGATTACAGAAAACATACATAGTTGTTCATGCAGATGAATTCAGGGAGGACGATATGAACACAAATAAAATTTTGAAGGGCAGCTTAACAGCAATCCTGGCAGCTTCAATGCTTGCTGGATGCTCAAGCTCTACAGCAGCAACAACAGCAACAGCAACGGCAGCAGCAGAAGAAAAGATCACAGCTACAATCACAGTTTGGGGACCGCAGGAAGACCAGTCTGAAGAGAATGGCAACTGGCTGAAGAAGGAAACAGAAGCTTTTGCAAAAGAACATCCGAACTGGGATCTGACATTCAAATACGGAACATGCTCTGAAGGCGATGCAGCAAAGACAGTTACGACTGACGTTGCTGCAGCTGCAGATGTATATATGTTTGCGAACGACCAGATTGGTACATTAGTAGATGCCAAGGCAATCTCTAAGCTCGGCGGAACAGCACTGGATGCAATCAAGAAGAACAATTCAGAGGCTGTTGTAAACACTGTTACATATAATGGCGGTGTCTATGGTGTTCCATTCACAGGAAACACATGGTTTGTTTACTATAATAAGAAAGTTATCTCCGATTCAGACGCTAAGAGCCTGGATACAATGATGACAAAGGGCGTTGTTGCAATGCCTATCAGCAACGGCTGGTACAATGCTAGCTTCTATGTTGCTAACGGCGCTACATTCTTCGGCACAGACGGCCAGGATGAAGCAGCAGGCATCAAGCTTGGTGATAAGGCTTCAGAAGCTACAGATTATCTTGTTGATGCAGTTGCTTCAGGCAAGCTGATCAATGATGCAGACGGCAAGGGACTTGCTGGTTTGAAAGATGGTTCTGTTGCAGCTATGTTCTCCGGTTCTTGGGATTATAAGAATGTTGTCGCAGCTTTAGGCGAAGGCAACGTTGGTATCGCAGCATTACCTACAGCTAAGATCGGTGGATCTGACAAGCAGTTGATGGCATTCGCTGGTTCTAAGGCTATTGCAGCTAATCCAAACTGCAAGTATCCAGAAGTAGCAGTAGCTCTCGCGTCATATCTTGGCAGTGCAAGTGCACAGCAGGATCATTATGACCTCCGCAATATCATCCCTACAGATACAACACTTGATGTTTCCAAGGATGCTCTTGCAGCAGCTCAGTCAAAAACAATGAACGAGACATCTATTCTCCAGCCTTCATGGAAGGGTATGAGCAACTGGTTCACACCTGCAGCTGATTTCGGAAATGCAATCCTCAATGGCGAAGTAACTAAGGCTAACAGTGCTGAAAAGACAAAAGCTTTAGAGACACAGGTCAACACTGCAGCAGTCAAGTAATCATTTGAGTCGAAAAATATGAGATGTGGCCAAGAAAATTGGTCACTTCTTGTATATCTGATAGGAGTAAATATATGAAAGAAGAATATTCAGTAGGTACAGCTATCAAGAAGGGTGATCTTTGGACAAGGCTTTCAATGATCTTCTTCGGCGCCGGCCTATTTGGACATAAACAAAAAGTGAAGGGTGCCGCAGTATTCCTGCTGGAGATATCCTTTATCTTCTTTATGATCAATACCGGTATTGCCAGATTAGCAAAGATGCCTTCCTTAGGAGACACAGACCAGGTTGAAGTATGGAATGAAGCAAAGGGTGTATATGAATATACAGCCGGCGATAATTCACTTCTGATCCTTCTGTATGGCGTCGTTACACTGTTTGTTATTGCAGCGATTGTTGTTTTATGGATCCTGCAGATGAAGCAGTCATACAAGTGCCAGAAGAAATTGGAAGACGGTCAGCATGTCCCAACTTTCAAGGAAGACATGAAGTCACTGCTGGATGGCAATCTTCATATCACATTGATGACACTGCCTGTCCTAGGCATCCTTGTTTTCAATATCGTGCCGCTGGTATTCATGATCTGCATGGCCTTCACGAACTATTCAAAGGAAGATTCACACCTGACTTTGTTTGACTGGAATGGTTTTACCCAGTTCCAGCGTGTTCTTTCAGTGAATGGAAATATCGGTCAGCAGTTCTGGCATGTTCTGGCATGGACCATTACATGGGCAATCTTCGCAACTTTCCTGAACTATATTCTGGGCATGATCTTAGCTATGGTCATCAACCGCAAGGATACACATGGCAAAGCTTTCTGGAGATTCTGTTTTGTACTGTCAATTGCTGTACCGCAGTTTGTTTCATTAATGATCATGAGAACAATGCTTCAGCCGGAAGGCGCAATCACTGTCCTTTTGACAAATGCAGGTCTGATCTCTGAACCGCTGCCATTTCTGACCAATGCAACATGGGCAAGAATTACAGTCATTGTCATCAACCTGTGGGTAGGTATTCCTTATACAATGCTGCAGGTCACTGGTATCCTGCAGAATATTCCTTCTGATCTGTATGAAGCAGCGAAGATGGATGGAGCCGGTCCAGTAACAATCTTCTTTAAGATTACACTGCCGTATATGCTGTTCATTACAACACCATATCTGATTGCACAGTTCTGCGGCAACATCAACAACTTCAACGTTATCTATCTTCTTTCCGGCGGCGGACCAACAAATGTAGGCGATACCGCAGGGCAGACAGATCTGCTTGTCACCTGGCTGTATAAACTGACCATTGATCAGCAGTATTACAACTTAGGTGCAGTCATTGGCATCATGACCTTCATTGTGCTGTCAATTATCACGTTGATTACGTATCGCAATTCGAAGTCTTATAAGGATGAGGGGGCGTTCAACTGATGACAGCAATGAATGTTGAAAAAGCAAAATTGAATCGCAGGCCTCTCAGAAAAAGAGTCGGCAATTTCTTTGTCCATGTACTGCTGGCACTTTTAGCTGCAGTATGGGTCCTGCCGATCTTCTGGATCATTCTGACAAGTTTCAGAGCAGAACCAGGTTCTTATGTGAATACTTTCTTCCCTAAGACCTATACATTTAACAACTACATCAGACTGTTCACTGACCGCAATGTCTTAAATTTCCCGAAGATGTTCGGCAATACATTGATCATCGCTGTCGTGGTATGCATTATTCAGACATTCTTTGTCCTTTCTGTAGCATACAGTCTGTCCAGAATGCGTTTCAAGTTCCGTAAGCCGTATATGAACATGGCAATGGTGCTTGGTCTGTTCCCTGGATTCATGTCAATGGTTGCTCAGTACTATCTGCTGAAGTCCATGGGACTGACAGAAGGATCCTGGATCAGGGTGGCATTGATCATTGTATATTCTGCATCAGCCGGTATGGGCTTCCAGATTGCCAAGGGCTTCTTTGATACAATTCCACATTCGATTGATGAAGCAGCAATCATCGACGGATCAACTCTTTGGCAGGTCTTTACAAAAGTAACAATGCCTTTATCAAAGCCAATTGTGATCTATACTGTACTTACATCCTTTATGGGACCGTGGGTGGACTTTATCTTTGCAAAAGTCATATGCAGAGCTGATGCGGACCAGTATACGGTAGCAATCGGCTTATGGAACATGCTGCAGAAAGAGTATATCCATGAATGGTATACCGCTTTCGCTGCAGGTGCAGTCGTTGTATCAATTCCGATTGCCATCTTGTTCATCTTTATGCAGAGATACTATGTTGAAGGTATGAGCGGCGCAGTCAAAGGCTGATGTCACAGTATCTTATACATTGAAATCGCAGCAGATGTTCTGCATGTAAGATCAATTTCTAGCACAGCAGTGGCAGATGCCGCATTCATGGCACCTGCCATTTCTTTCGGGGGATGTATCGGGGGGAATATGTACAAGAACTATATTTTTGATTTCTACGGAACCTTAGTAGATATCCGAAAGAATGAGGAAAAGTCAGTCTTGTGTAAACAGATGGATGAGTTTTACAGTGTCTACGGTGCAGATTTTACACCGCAGGAGTTAAAAGAGGCATTTCATGAACAGTGTGAGAATGCAGAAAATGCACTGCGCAGAGAGACAGGATATGAATACGCTGAAATTGATCTCGCAAAAATCTTTTCGGTCCTGCTGAAAAATGCACCGGCATACCATGAAGTGGAACACCAGGTCGTAGATGTTGATGAATGGATCTATGGAGTTTCCAATACATTCAGGATCTTATCCAGATCATATATCAAGACATATCCACACACGCTGCAGGTCATGAAGAAGCTGAAGAAGATGGGGTGCCGGATCTATGTTCTGACCAATGCACAAAAGAGCTTTACAATGCCTGAAATGGAAAAGAGCGGCATTCTGAACTATGTTGACGGTGTCTATATCTCTTCTGACTATCGAATCAAGAAGCCGGAGGGAGATTTTCTCGCTGCTCTATTGAAAAACGAAAATATAAAAAAGGAAGAAAGCATTATGATCGGCAATGACTGTCAGAGTGATATTGCAATTGCCGTAAAGAATGACATGCATTCAGTTTTCCTGGATACTGCAAAGCACAGCAGACAGGAATGCGAGAGAATGGCAGATGAAGTATGCCGCCAGAATCATGAGTACATGCCTTACATTATAGAAGATGGAGATATCAGGAAGATCCTGAGTTTATAAATATTATGGTCAAATGGCTGAAAGATGCAGTGTTTTATGAAATATACCCGCAGTCCTTTTATGATGCCAATGGGGACGGCATCGGCGATATTAAAGGGATGACAGAGAAGCTGGATTATATCAAAGGGCTTGGATGCAATGCGCTCTGGATCAATCCTGTCTACGATTCTCCGTTCCGTGATGCCGGCTATGATATCCGCGACTATTACAAGATTGCACCGCGGTATGGAACCAATGAAGATATGTATCGGTTCTTTGCGGAAGCACATCAAAGAAATATTAAAGTATTAATGGATCTTGTCCCTGGTCATACCTCTGATGAACATGAATGGTTCCGGCAGTCATGCAGGACAGAACCGAATGAATACAGCCGCCGCTATGTATGGACATCCAATGCCTTCGAAGGTATTGAGGATCATCCTTACGTATCCGGCAATGCACCAAGGAACGGTGTATATATGCTGAACTTCTTCGTCTCACAGCCGGCTTTGAACT
>CAZPEW010000198.1:0-5140 GCA_964585695.1 uncultured Lachnospiraceae bacterium | reverse complement strand
AGAGGTCCCGGCATCGAGAAAGACAAGCAGAAACATGTGTTCGACAAGTTCTACCGGATTCCTCAGGGAAACCGCCACGATGTGAAAGGCTACGGACTCGGACTCTACTACGTAAAAACTCTTGCTGAAAAGCACCATGGTGAAGTAACCCTGGACAGCACGCCGGGAAAAGGTTCTATATTCACCCTCATATTACCTGAAAAATGAAAGAAGACACAATCAAAGTACTGCTGGTAGAAGACGAAAAGACGCGTGCCATGATTATTCATGACACGCTGGGCGAACTCGGCTTCAACATTTCCATGGCCTACGATGGAGAAGACGGCCTGCACCGCTTCTTCGAAGAAAAGCCAGATGTGCTGGTAACGGACATCATGATGCCCAAAATGGATGGTTACGAGATGGTGCGCCGCATCCGGCAAACCGACCGCAGGACTCCCATACTCTTTCTTACCGCCCGCTCCGCCATGAATGATGTGGTGGAAGGGTTCGAACTTGGAGCCAATGACTACCTGAGAAAGCCTTTCGGCATGCAAGAACTGATGATTCGCCTGAAAGCATTGGTCAACAAAGCCTTCATTGAGGAGAAAGAAACAGCAACCGACCATGAGATAGGACATTACCATTTCGACACCGTCACGCAATGCCTCAGCTTTGCCGGAGTGAAGGAAGAACTATCACATCGGGAATCGGAAATACTAAGATACCTTTGCGAAAACCGCAACCAAGTGGTCTATACCCAGAACATCCTTCTGGAACTTTGGGGTGACGACAGCTTCTTCAACACGCGCAGCCTGCATGTCTTCATCACCAAGCTCCGCCACAAGCTTTCGAGAGACGAACGCATCAAGATAGTAAATGTCCGCAGCATCGGCTACAAACTCATTGTAGATGAATAAATTTCAATACGAGGCCGTAGCGTAGAGACCTTCTTTGGCAAGCAAAGCCACAATTCTGTCCAATTCCTCATGAGTCGCCTTTCTCAGATCATGGTCGGGAGTCTCGCGGTCAATGGTGTAAATCATCACTTGCCGGGGTGCAATCTGCTTCACCACTTCTATCCAGGGAAGCACATACGTATCGGACGTGTTGTCCACATCCGTGCCTTCGAAAGAACCTTTCATGAACATGGTCTGGATGATGAGATTTCCTTTGAAAGCCTTCAGTCCGTCGATGATACGGTTCACGTCATAATGGCCTGTCGGACGGTTCACCAAGCCAATGTAGGAAGGAGAAACCGTATCCAGCTTCAGGATATTATTGTCTATCTTGTTCAGGGCGGCAAAGACAGCCGGTTTATGGATGAAGGTGGAATTGCTCAGGACACTTACCTTGGCATTGGGGAAATACTTGTCGCGCAAAGCCAGCGTATCATCAATAATCTCGGCAAAATGGGGGTGGGAGGTAGGCTCACCATTCCCGGCGAAAGTAAGCACATCCGGTTTGGGACCGTTGGCCTGCATATCCTTCAGCTTGTTTTCCAAAGCTTCTCGCACCTCCTCGCGGGTTGGTACCGGCAAGTGGGCTGGATGATCCTTATTGAAACCGCATTCGCAATAAATGCAATCGAACGTACAAAACTTGCCGCCATTGGGCAAAAGATTTATACCCAAGGAAACCCCTAAACGACGACTGTGAATAGGACCGAATATCGGTGAAGGATAAATAACTGTTGACATTTTGATTCGGATTATAATTCATGGCAAAGTTACATAAAATTCTTTCATTTCCTAACTTGGCAAGAGCTCTTATTCTTGAAACTGACTGATTCGATCTTCAAAAACATTTCCGAACAAATCCATCTCCCGCTTTGCTATTATCATTTTCTTGGTCTTGACAGCAAGAAAAAATCCTTATTCCAAGAAGAAAAACTCTGCTTCTCCCTATAAATTCTTCATCCCAGGCTTTGGGATGAAGAATATTCAGTGAATGATTCACTTTTCTTTCGGCGTCGGCTAACTTTTCATTCGTGCCTGAACAAATTATTATCTTTATTCTGCACATAATGAAAGACGATATTTGCATATTTCGAATTGATTGTTTATTTTTGACCGTTGATAAAAACAATCTGAATGAAAAAACTAAACATATTCATCGTTCTGTTACTTGCTGCCACCCAAACCGTCACAGCACAAAAAGTATCGGGTTCGGTATTCGATGACAATCACAAACCACTGGCTTACGTCACCACACGCTTATTAAAAACGGATTCAACCTTCGTTCAGGGAACTCTAACCGACAGTCTGGGGATCTTCTCCATGAATGCAGGGCAAAAAGGAAAATATCTTCTGAGCCTGAGCTCCATCGGATACAAGCCGAAGGTGGTTTCCCTCGATGCACAACACAACGTGCAACTTCCGGCCATTATCCTCGAAACGGACAATGTGAGACTGCAGGAAATCACGGTGAAGGCTTCCTCTTTCGTCCGCAAAAACGACAGGATTCTGATTTATCCCGACAGCAGACAGACCAAGCATTCCTCTACCGGATACGACTTGCTGTACCGGCTGATGATACCGGAAATAGAAGTGGACCGGCTGGGCGGAAAGGTCTCCACCCTTGGCGGAAACGCTACTCTCTACATCGACGGACGCAAGGCGGAGGCAAGGGAAATCATGAATCTGAATCCCAAGGATATAGAAAACATTGAGTACTTCGACGTACCTTCGGGGAAATACATGAATGATGTGGCTTCCATCAACTTCATTACCAAAAAGCGCAAGTCGGGAGGGTATGTGACTCTTGACGGGAAACAGACCATCGGATATCTGGACGGCGACTACAACGTGTCCGCCAAAATAGCCCGTAACAACACAAGTTATACCTTGTTTGCCGGACATGCCATGACCCGTTATGACGGAATGGAAGACCATGCCTACGAACATTTTCTCTTTGCCGACCACGAAACATACCGGCAGACACGCACACTGGACAGCCGGGTAAAGTCCAACAGTCAGTACGCGCAACTGAACATTGCCAACCAGAACGAGAAGCGTTCCCTGATGGGAAAGTTTTCCCTTGTACGCAACGCCGCCCCGGACAACTACTCGCACAGCGAGGTTATCTACGGTGATGCGGAGAAAATTCAGGAAAGCGTCCGGAACACCAACCAGCGGGGCACCAAACCGGGCATCGAACTGTTCGGACATTTCAACATCAACGACAGGCAGTTCCTTGAAACCACCCTGAGAGGTAGCTACTCGGACAACTCCTATTCCTACCTGTTCCGGGAGAACAGCTAGTCCACACAGACCGACAGCAAGGAAGACCTGTATGAGTTCTCCGCTCTGGTGAACTACGGAATCCGTTTCAAGCATCATAACTCGTTCACCGTGCAGGCATATCATTTCCAGACTACCACCTCGGTGGACTACCGGGGGAGCAATCCTTCCTGGCAGCATTTCTGGGACGGGGAAAGCATGTTCTTTCTGGAATACACACAGAAGTTCGGGAGCCTGTTCTCACTCCGCTTCGCACCGGGTATGGATTATGAACAATATCATCTGCACGGCGACAAGAAAAGGGACCAGCTTTCACCGCGCCTGCATTTCAATCTGGTATGCACTCCTTCCAAAAACCAGCAGATCAGAATAGGCTGCCCCGTAGGCAATGGTTATCTCAACATCAACGAGCTCAATGCGGTGGAACAGCAGATCGACTCACTTCAAATCAGGCGGGGAAACCCTCATCAGAAGATTGCCTTCCAGACCACACCGATGATTACCTACAACGGACAGTTCGGCAGATTCAATCTCGGAGCGGACGTCAGATACAATGTGATGAATCATATTCAGACGGAAGATATTTATGTAGAAAACGGGAAACTGATACGGAGCTACAGCAGCGAAGGAAAGCCGCGCATGTTCTCCGCACAGATGTCAGCTTCTTGGAAGGTGACGGACAACCTACGCCTCAAGTTGGCAGGGACATGGATATACGCGAAACTCCTTTCCACTCCCGATGAGCTGAAACATCTCACTGGCAACATGCAGATGGATTATTACTGGAAAGATTTTTCCTGCGGCATCTACATCAAGACGAAAACCAAATCGCTCGACTTCAACAGGATGTATTTCACGGAATCCGCCAACTACGGGGGTTACGTGAGCTGGTCACACAAGAAGCTGCATCTGGAAGGAGGAGTAAAGAATCCCTTCAGCAACAGCCGGAACGAACTATCCGAAATGAACAGGAACGTATATAATTATTACAACTACGAAACCGGAAAGCTCTATCGCCCCAGCGGATTCGTGAAGATTGCATACAACTTCGATTTCGGCAAGAAAACTTCCAGGGAAGACAGCGATGTGGATACAAGTATAAACAGCTCCATCTTGAAAGCTAATTAAAAACCTACTCTATGAAGTTGTATATCATCCCGGAAAGGAAAAAATTAGGAAGGAAATGGCCAATCACTACAGGCTGGAGGGCTATCATAATGTCATTGCCTAGAATTTGTACCGCAATTGCAGATACAAATCGTTTTTCAAACTGCCGTTTATCTTTTCATTACTGCTGCCTATGGTACTTCTGTCGAAATACTTAGTGTGACCGTATTTGGCCATGAGCATAAAGTGGTCACTGCAATCTACCCGCACTGTGCAGTACAGACGCATTCCTTCTCCATAGAATGAAGTAAAGGAAAAAGCATATAGCAAACTTTTTTCATACGTATAGACACGGCTGTCATAGCTATCGGTATGGAAATAGCCGGCACCTGCATCGACTTTACAGATGTTACTGATGGGTTTCCAAGATACTTGTTGAGAAAGAAAATAGCCGGAATCATGGCCGGCATTCAAGAAAATATTTTGATTGTAGTAAAGATCGGTTTGCAGGAAAAGGGAAGGAGATAAATTTGCATTCAACTGCCCTTGCAAACGGTGCTGATATTTGTTGGCAAGACCAAGCCAGTTGTTGTTTTCATCTTTTACATCCTTCTCTTTGCTTTTGAACCTATATTTAAAGAACAAACCAATGGATTTCAGCGGTACCCAACTGAACTGGCTCAGAAAATCAATACCTTTAGATGGTGCAGACACTTGATAGCGCAGCCAAGGCGAACGAAAACAATCCACATAGATTTTGGCATTCAAAGTGCGACTTACTTGCCTCACAGTTTTTGAAAGTAACATTCTTA
>CAZPEW010000197.1:0-5162 GCA_964585695.1 uncultured Lachnospiraceae bacterium | reverse complement strand
ATTAATCCAATTTTTAATTAATTGAATAACTTTATTAACATATACATAAGGCTTTTGATAATAACTTCTTAATTCCTTTACTTCATGTTCATTCATCCCATCTGGAAAAAACATATTACTATCAGTAACATTTTTAAATTTATTTATAAAACCATCAATTGTTTCAAATGAATTAATATATTGAAAAGTTTTACTATCAAATTCATCATATAAACCCCTATTACTAATCGCAAACCCTATAATATCAACATCAGTAGCTGTAGCTAAATCTAATGTAGGATTACTTCTATCTATAGAAGCCTTAACCAATTCTTTATTTAACTTCAATCCAGGACTTAACACATCACCAATATAGTTTTCATCAGTAGGATTTAAAGATATATTTTTAATCTTATTTAATACTTCCCCAAGTTTACCATACAAGGATAATTCATAGGCTTTCTTACTAGATGAATTATTATTAGATAACATTTTAGCATAACCTTCCATAACAATATCACTATTGTACATAATTCTAAAGTTAAGCTTTTGTGTTGGGTCAAAGTAAGCACCACTAATAGAACCATTTGGGTCAGCTGCAATAACATTATCCAATCTAAAATAATTACCAAAGAACAGATTGTTATTATCTGTCATTGGCAACTGTATAGTTTTAGACCATTCTACTTTGATTAATGTTGGGTCATTAAGTTCTTCTAAGATTTTATTCAAAGGAAAACTTAACTTTTCATCAACATCCATCAATTGGTTTTCAATATATAATTGGTAATTTATCATAGTACTTCTTTTTGTTGTAATTTTAATTTAATGGTATAGTTCTTTAAACTACGTTCATGCTTAAATTGTCTTTGTTTATATTCACCTTCATCTAAATTAACTGCTAAATATTTACCTAATGTATCATATTCTGCGTTATTTAATGTAGCATCAAATAAATATATATTTTTGCTTACATATAAGTCTTCCAAAGCTTTAGCTTCTGCATCTGTTAACCAACCAGTGTTAATAGTAATTGTTTCATCTACCAAACTTGCAAACACTGTTTCCTTATCAAACATATCAATCTTCATATAGCGTTGTATTGATTCTGAATAGATAGTATTACCTTTTAGTGGTAAATAACTAATAGAACCATTTCTATTTTCAAAAGATAATACATTGTGTTTACAACCATCATTAGTAAAGACTACAAGTATCTGGTCTTGTTTGTGTTGTATATTAGTAGCGTCATATTGTATCCATAATTCTTCAACAGTTTTACTTGGTTGTGGGTTATTTTCATATAAATAAATTGCTGGGAAATAAATACTTACAGCAACCCAATGATTTTCCAAGCATTCTATATCAGTTTCACCCAGTAATATTTCTGCTTCCGTACCATCAGTATATACATATTTTAACCCCCATCGTTTATTTGAATCATTAAAAGAACCATACACAACAGTACCTATAACACTACCATCATATTGTAATTTGTTTAATGTAATAAATGGTGAAATGAAACGACTAAACCACCCAGGTAAAGTATGGATACTATTATCAATATACGATTTTGTGTAATCTTGATATACCCTTAAAGGAATTACTTCTGAAGTTTCAACAACATTTACTTCCAAATTACTAATTAAATTTGATATATAAAATGTTGGATTTGAAATTGATGTTATACCGTATGTATTTTTACTTCTTGGTATATTCTTAATTATATCATTTAAATATACATCAATAGTAGCAGCGTTGTTAAAATTATAAGCTTTACCAACGAATAACAATTTTTTTTCTGGTTGATAATTAATATAATCCCAATAGTATATTCTATAAGTTAATACTGGTTTACCTGTAGTACTATTTAAAGTTATTTTATTATTTTTATTCATAATTATTTATTTAATTCTTTTAACATTTGTTTTATTTCTTTATCCAGTGATTTACCAACAGCTTCTTTAATCTTATTTAAATGTGATTCATTCTTTTGTAGTGCATTAGCTAAAGCTGGCTTAGCTGGTATACCTTTTTCTTTAATACTTTTACCAATCATAAAGGTCAGTTGTTTTTCAGTTGGAAATTTACCATCTTTCATTGGTTCTGGTATTATAGCTTTAATTTTAATCCATTCTTGTAGTTTACCCACATTAGGAAACTTACCAGGTTGTCTACCTTGTTCAACATACTTCCAATAGTCTTGTAGGATTAAACTAATCTTATAAGTACCACCAGTAGCATTAACATTCAGTGCATTTAATTCAGCTTTATAATCCATTGCTACATCCATAGCAACCTGATATAATATTTGTTCAATTTCTTTATCCATAATAATTAAATATAATAACTTATAAACTGTTTTTAATGTTTAGCTTTCCAATCCTTTAACATCAATTCCTTATTAAGATTATAGTCCATCTTATAAGTAGTTAAATTAAAGATTTCAGTAATAGGTAAATCTAAGATTTCATAAAAACTTATTCCTAACATTGGTACTAATTCTATTATATACGTCAATACACAATACTTTGCAATAGGGCTTCCGCTTCCTGAATCTTCAGTTGAATCGCTTCCTTCTTCTGTAGATTCTTTTCCTTCTTCATCATCTTCTTCATCGTCTGAATTGAATAGGCGGTTATAGTGCTTATGTATGCTATGTATTGACGTTGTAAAAAAAAACTTATAGCGTTCACATCTACTATCTTCATATCACTTTCAATAAGTGCTATAAGTTCATCCATATCATAACCATCATTATACTTATGTCCTTTAGGTATTAAAAATACACTAACCAATTTACTAAAGTTTTCAACACCTTTCTTTTCTTTAATATAATTACTGTAATCTAAATATTGACTACCAGTAATCTTCGTCATATCTAAATCACATTGATACTTATTACCCTTTAATACATATTCCTTCTTAGCTTTAATTTCAGGCATTGGTTGTTGAAGAAAATTTAGATGAACAAACATCTTCTTATATTCAGGTAATGTTAAATCTTCCACTTCTTCCCCACATACTACTTTCAACAATTCAGCATAAACCATTTCATCCATTCCTTCTACATCAATCAATTGATATATCTGTAAATACTGGTCTAATGTGATGTCTTCCCACGTTGTTATTTTATTTTTCATACTTATAATTTGTTATTTATCTTATACTATATTTTACAATTTGACACGCATATAAGGCTAATAATAATGATATTACATTATCATCGTTATAACCCCCTGGTGCTGAATAACTTACAGAATTAGTCTTACTATTAACTTTCGCTTCATACATACTTAATTGACTAATAAGTTCTTCATTATTAAGGATTTGAATACTACCATTTTGAAATGCAACCTGTAAATTTGCTATCAAATCATTCTTACTTTTATTTGTAGTTACAAACCCTTCTAAAGTACATTTTACACCTTTACTTCTTAATTTCTTTTCAAGTAAGCCATAAAATATATTACCAATACTATTTAATTCTACTACCATTTTATGTGGCGGATATTTCTTACAGATTTCATCTACAATATAATCAATAGTTTGTGTTTCATCCTTATCATTAAAATAGAATAAATCTACTTGTTGCTTCTTACTGTTTAAAATAGTTACAGAAGTAAAATCCTGACCTTTACCAGCACCCCAGTCAACACCATAATAATAAGTCTTATCATCAACATTAAATGTATTATTAACACATCTATGGAAATCACCAAACACTAAAGAATCTGCATCTAAAAATTCACCTAAATATTCTGTTTTAAATTGATTTTTAGGTAAGGTCTTTCTATAAAATTCTAGCTTTTCAGGTGTTAATAAATTACTTGTATCATACTTATTAATATCATAACTAAATACTGTACGTCTATTATCACTTAATCCTAATATATAATTATCATAGAAGAATCCCTTTCTAAATCTTGGTGTAGAAGCCATTACAATAGGTGCTTTTCTAACGTCAACCATAGGTAATAATAAATAATATATATCATCAGATTGATATGCAGCTTCATCTATTACTAATACACCACTAATAGTATAACCACGTAATGCATCCCTTTGTTCTGCACTGGCAAATCTAATCTTACTATGATTTTTAAAGCTAATTTCAAGTAAAGTATCATTCTTCTTTTTAAAGAAACAACTATCTTGTGTGGCTTCAACAATTTCTTCATATATTTTTCTACTTTGATTTAAAGTAGGACTTACCGCCATACTAAATGTTCTAGGTTTTTCAACTGCACACTTTAATAAAATATTTTCAAGTAATATAGATTTACCAATCTGACGTTTAGCTTTAATCACATGTATGGTATTATACCAATTCAAACTTAAACTATCATGAACATCCTTTTGATATTTATAAGGTTTATATCCAGTTAAAACAACCTGACCCCTATATTTAAATCTACTTTTTTCATCCATTATTTTCTTCAGTTTGATTATCGCTGTCTTCTTCGTCTGCAAATACATATGAAAATCTAGTGTTTCCGCCTAATTCCACCTTAGTAGTGTATAAACCAGCAGTTTTATTAATTAAATCCATAGCCTTTAAAGCACTAGCTTTATCATTACTAGCTAAAGCATCTGTATATAAATCTTCCAACCTTTTAATGTTAATTTGACGTAAATTTTCAAGGTATTCTTCATCGCCAATTTTCATCATTTCATAGGCTTCATTAATTAAATTAGTCATACCTGTTCTACTAATATTCCAAGCATCTTTATACTTCTTATATAAAGAAAGGTTATTTAAACCTGCACAAATATCAACTATAATCATCCAAATACGTGCATCATGCACTTTAGTTCTTTCTGCTTTTTTATCCATAATTTTGTTATTTTTTATTTATTTATATATGACCAACCATAATCATATATTGATGTTTGTTTTTTACCCTTTAATAAATCATTTATAGAAACCCTTATGTTGTTCACATTTATATTTGAATGATAAGTTTTTTGTATATATCTTGAAGCATATCTTACTGATTCAAATTGCATATTTAATTTAGAACTATATATTGGTTTTGACCACAATTTACTAAATTGTCTTAATTTACTATAATCACGTGTTTTTAATATCATACGATTATGTTCACATAATCCAGTTTTCCAAGCATGTTGACAATTTTCTTTTCTTGTTACCCATTCTAAATTAGAAATATTATTATTTA
>CAZPEW010000196.1:618-5181 GCA_964585695.1 uncultured Lachnospiraceae bacterium | reverse complement strand
CATTTACAATAGTTAAATACTATAAGAGTTATTAATAATAATGTATTTACTCAAGTAAATTTATATCCAATTGCTATTCTTAACTGTAATGGGTTTAGTAATTGTAAAAAGTTAACATATATTAACTATACAGGACTAATATATGTAAATACTTCTAACTTATTTGTAAACTGTCCTTTATTTAAAGCTACTACTACTTCTAATCAGGCTTTAAAGTTCTATGCAAATTATGCAGATTTAAATCACATGTTTGCTAATACTGCAATAAATACTGTTACTGCTTCTACTATATTAACTAATTTTGCTAATAAGACTAAAGTAACTAGTATGCAGGGAATGTTTAATAATTGCCCGAACATAAGTTATAGTAAAGATTAGTTTGTTGCAGATTATATGGCATAGAAATGTATATTTCCATTTGGATCTTTCTAGAATTGCTCTAATTTTAGTTATATGTTTTTTAGAACTACAGGTATGGCTTATTTTAATAGGTATATGTGGCTAGGAATACAAAGCAGTAGAATAAATATATCAAATTTCTCTGAAATAATTAATATAACAGAGGATGGATTATATGAAATAGCTCATAGGATAACAAACTTATGGTGTACAGTGGCTAGTATAAGTGCTGAGGATTACAATTATGGATTAGAATCTAGAAAAATAGACTTCGTAGATAAAGTTCCAATGTCTTTAAATTTTATAGATAGTTCTGGAAATCCTATAAATAGTATAAATTTATACAATTTATATTCTCCACAAAATTTAGATATGAGTAGTTTGATAAGTATTTAGAAAAGTATAATACCTGCTAATACTACAGTATCTTTATTAAATACAGATGGGGAAAACATATTTGATAAAATGAAAAATGTATAGTTTATAAATTGCTCTTTCAATGAGACAAATGTGACATATACTTATAATGATTAGCCTGAGTTATTATTTAATTTAACAAGAATGACTTCTTTATATAGTATTATGAACTCTTTTAATACTATAGGAACTACTGAATATAAATATTATGATAATATTAATTGGAGCTAGTTTATTGCAAACACTACAAAGTATAGTACTATTGCAAAACTGCTTAGAAGAGAATATTCTTATAGTGATTCTGTAAATAGTTTTGGAACTAATAAAACTATAACTTGGCAATAGTGTACAGAAATCATGAATCTATGTTTAAATAATAATTTAAATAATATGGATTCGTTATTTAGAGAGTGCACTATTACTATACAGTATGGAACTAATCTTAGTATAGGTGATAAAGTACCTGAAATTTCTTCAACAATAAGTAGTTGTATAGCAATGTTTTATCATAGTAAATTTATTGATTCTTAGGGTAATAGTGTGTATCCTAGTTTAAATCATGAAACTATGTATAATTTATAGAATTGCTAGTATTATACTAATATGTTTGCATCAACTTCTCTTAATAATGTACCAACTCTAGACTTTTTTAATAAAAGACAAGAAAATATTACTTCTGTGTTTGTTAAAATAAATGATGTAATGACTCCAGCAGTAATGCATGTTTTCACTTATAAAAGTAATAATGATAGGCTTGATAATATGTTTTATAATTGTACTTTTTAGTAGAAATATTATAACCCTACATCAGATATAGTATTATAGGCAAATTATATTGAAGTTAATGGAGAAAAAACTGATATAAAAGAATATTATAGTAGTAATACATCTACAACTAAGAAAGTCCTAGCAGAAAATTATGAATTAATGAGTACTTTAGGATAGCCATATAATTATTGTGCAAATTAGTATATAGGAACTCATTTTATTACTAATTATAATTTTGCATTAGAAGGTTTAGACAAATTCTGTTTACCTCCTGACTTTTTTTATACTTGTTCTAGTTCTTCTACTATTACTAATTGTTTTGCAAATACTGATATAACTGGATAGCTACCATAGTATTTACTAAAAAATTGTATGTCTCTATCACTAAATGGTACTTTTAGGAATGCTAGAATAATTCCCGTAAAGAGAGTTGAAACAGAATTTATAAAAAATTCAAATACATATTAGGAAGATATTTATAGTTTTGTGCCTTCTAATTTTACTAATTGTATTGATTTAACAAATGCCTTTAAATTTAGAGTAATAATTCCTAAATTACTAACTTATTCAGATACTAATCAAGTAAATGAAAAAATAGTTGTATTTTTAAAATCATCTGTTAGTAAGAATATAACTAGTTTAAATAGTGCATGGCCAACACCAGCTTGGTATTCATCTTATCTTTGGGTGCAAACAAAAGCAGATTCTTATACTAATTTTAATTTATGTTTTGATGATATTACTCAAGACATTAATAAAAAAGAAGGAATTGATTTAGCATATTTTAATAACTTATATCTAGATGGCATAATTTCTTAGGAATTAGCTCCAATACTTTCTGGAAATGTGTTTACTAATGTACCTTCATCTTTGAAATATAATACTGATTTTATTATTAGGATAAATACCGAATATTATACTCCTATTAATATTAATTGTATTTTACCTGCATTGACCTATGTACATAATAGGTTTATATTAACAAGTAACTATTCTGCAGCTAACATAACTCCTGATTAGATTTCTAATTTTGCTGTTTCTTAGAATTATTATAAATAGAGCATTAAATATTCTAGTGTTGAAGCTTATGTAGTTAATGATAAGATAACATTTAATAATGTAACATAACGTTAAAATTTAATAAGTAAGTTCAAAAGTGAAAACTTTAAAGAACTTACTTATTTTGATTTTATGTAAATAATATATATCATTGTACTATGAATGATCTAATTAGAACTGAAAATTTATTAGGAGGAAATAAAACTATCGTAGGTTCTCCTAATACAGATTTAATTCTGGAATCCTTAGGTAAAGTATATGTTAAATATGGGAAAAGTATATAGTTAATAGACAAAGGTCTAAAAGGGATTGCCTCTAGTTCAGAAGAATCCATAGTTATAACTTCTTCTAATGACATAGAATATCCTGGCGATGGAAAATTAATATATAATACTACCAATTCTTTATTATCTATTTGTATAGATGGGCAATTAATTCCTTTAATTGAAGCCTCTGGAAAAGAAGGTGCTTATGTAAAGAAAACAGGAGACAGAATGTCTGGCACTTTATATTTAGATAATAAAAAACCTCTCAATGTAACTTCTACCTCATTAATATAGAATTTAAATTCTGAATATGTTGGAGGATATAAAGAAGAAGATTTAGCAAAAAAACATGAGGATGAAATTATAGATGGAAGATGGACTTTTGATGAATTATAGAGATTTAAAAAGAAAGTAGTAATAGATTAGTCTATAGGTACTGATTTATATTAGGATGGTTATTAGGGGTTTGGCTGGAGAATTGATTCTAAGTCAAACACACTTACTATAGATAATATTATAGTAAGAAAAGCTATGTATGTTTATGAATTAGTAATAAATAAAATTCGAGCTACTAATGGATCTTTATGGATTACAAATTCTGCTACTCTTGAAGAAGCTTTTAGAGTAAGTGATGATTTAAATAGTGCTAGTTGGCATTTCTCAGAAGATAGAACTAAAGTAATAAATAAAGGTATAGAGTATCTTATACATACAAAAGATAATGAAAAATTATGGACAGAGAGTATAAATTATGTAGCTGATTATTTAGATTATAAGGATAAATTAACAGAATTTGAAAGCACTGGTACTTATTCAACTTATAATATATATAATAAATTTTTTGCTAATAGTACAGGTTATTATGTAATATAGACTGATGAAACAGTATTTTTAGAAGGAGATTTACTACGTTGCTAGAAAGTAATAAATCATGGTATTAAATATTACGAAGCAGTAGTTATTACTACTATTAGTTTCGATTAGTACTTGATTTAGTTATCTGAAAGTAGCCAATTCTATACTGATATAGAATCAGGGGATGAGTTAGATATGTTTCCTTAGAAAACTGATGTAGTTGTATAGTTTGGAAATATATTTAATAAAAATAGACAAGGATCATTTTATATTACTTCTACTGAAGTAAATTCACCTTATGCTTTAGTAATTGCTGATTGTAATATGCCAAATTATAATGAACCTTATATTGCCCCAATATTTAAAAGTGATGGAACGTTATTATAGGTTGATTCTAAATATAAATATGAATGGATTAAATCTGTTAAAGTAAGGCTTGGCAAATTAGATAAACAATGGGATAACTTTTATCTAGATGAATTTGGAGAATCTACTATTAAAGGATGGGGTTTATATGGTCAAGATGTATATCTTACAGGAGAATTTCATTTAAATAATGGATAGACTATTGTAGATTTTACATAGGATGGAATACTATTAAAGTTTAAAAATGCTGGACTAGAGATAAAAGACCTTACATCAAGTCCTGTTGTACAAAACGGATGGAGAGTACAAATGTATGGTAAATACCCAGGAAATCAAGAGGAATTAGATCCAGGTTCAATAGGATTTTAGGATGGAGTTCCTACATATTACACTTATTTAGGAAGTGAATATCCTTTAAAATAGATAAATAGTT
>CAZPEW010000196.1:0-608 GCA_964585695.1 uncultured Lachnospiraceae bacterium | reverse complement strand
ATTATGGTTTATTAGGGGGAATCTACTTGGAATGGAGGCTCTTCTAATAAATAGGGTATAGTACTTACTGCTGATTAGGTTATGATTACTAATCCTAGGGATAACCAAAGCATGTCTATGTTTACTTTTACTGAAGATAATAAGGCAGTATTTAACACAGATTTAATTGTTACAGGAGAAATTATTTGTAAAAATACTATGTACTCCTAGTATACTTTTGATGCTGATGGAAATTTTTAGAATATTTAGTAGTCTTCTAATGCTGTATCAAATCCATTGTGGGCATTATATGATGAAGGTCATGGAATGCTGGCAGGTGGAAATATTCGATGGCAAAAAAATGGAGAATTAGATATAAGAGGAGTAATTCATGCTACTTATGGAGATATTGCTGGAATGTATTTAACAACTATTAAAAACTATGACTAGTATAAATATTTTAAAACTGATGGTTTAATTTTAGGTAATGGAGCATTAATTACTAACACAGGCATTTGGAATGCTAGCAATGGTATAGAAAGTTCATTAACTATAGATAAAAATGGGTAGGATACATCTAATAGATTACGTAGTATGTTTCTCAACATAAGTAATACTGATTGGAAAAC
>CAZPEW010000195.1:0-5198 GCA_964585695.1 uncultured Lachnospiraceae bacterium | reverse complement strand
AATTTAAATTAGCTTAAATTATTGGTTGTTTGCAGGAATCTGCAAGTGGCTCAATAAAAATCTTTTTAGCTCCAAAATAATTTGTTGGTGCGTCCAAGGTATAGATAAAGTCTCGTGGAAATAAATCTTCACCATATTTATCATGATTGGCTTCATGATTTATAAAAATATTCGCAAAAGGTGTTGCCGTATATGCTACATACGAACTCTTATGAAATAAGTTAAGCAACTTCCTTAGCCTTTCGTTAATTTTTGTTGGATCGTTGTCATCGTTTGTGTTAATAGAAGCATAATCAGACTCATCATCAATAAGCAACATAGCATGGTTGGAAATTTTATTTTTGTATTGATTTTCAAGCCAAGAAATAACATTTTGAAGAGTTGTCGTATTTTTTTTGATAACTAATAATATAGGGGTAGTATTTGTCTCAAAATTTGTTCCTTGGGAATTTCTTTTTGCATCTTGAGTATTAAAATCTTTTTCAACTGTCGTCAAACTAATAGGTAGTTTTTCAAGTGGTGCATTACCTATACCAGAACCAATTTGTTGCCCTTTATCTATGCCAACAAAAGCTTCATTGATTCTTTCTTGCGTTTGGTTCCGTAAATTATTGATTCCTCCTGCTATAACAACTATAAACTTATATCCAGCGTCTGCTGCCTTACATATTAAAGATGAATAATTTGCAGTTTTTCCAGATTGCACATGTCCCACAACCATACCATAAATATTAAATGAATTTTTTTCTGGATTTTCAAGGTTATCCATAACCATATCAGAATCTATATCAATTGTTTTTATAACTTCTTCAGGTAAAGATTTTTTTAAATATAATTTATACCTATTCCAATAAAAATTATCAGATTCTTGTTGTTTTTTGCCAGTCCACCATGTTGTATCACGCTTTTGTTGTTCATCTCCTTGAATAAGTATGCCTTGATCCATTCGAACATTAAAAAGAGTTTCCAACTCATTTCTCATACGATTCAAGTCATCATTTGATAAATGAATAGAATCTGTATTAAATATTGCATTTAAGATAGCTTTGGGAGATGAAACTAAAATTTTTATATTTTTAAATTCTTCATCTATGTCCTCTTTATCCAAAAGACTTTTTTCACTTTGCGCTTCTTGAAGTTTTCCAAAAAGATAGTTTTTAATTTTTTGATAATCATTCATTATAATAAATCCTTTCTATCTTTAAAAATTTCGGTTTTTAATAATTTGTCAATGTATTCTTGACTCAATCCTATTTCTTTAAGTTTATATGCCAAATCTTTAATTTCATCTTCCGACATAAGCTCATCTTGCTTTAATTGATGTGGTTGTTGTTGCAAATAAGATTGGATTGCAGGTAATGGTAAATATGCTTCTAAACTTTTGAGATAAGACTTGAATAGAAATTGAGTATCTGTAGGCATTTGTTCCACTATTGTCTGATAAATTGGATGTTCTTTATTAATTCCAAAATAAATTTGGCTGTTTTCTGGGACAATATTCCAAAATCTTGTAATTGTTTTATCCTTGATACTTGATGCTCTTTTCATGAAAGGTTTTATACCTTCTTTTACAACTTCTTGAATAATTCTTCGTAAATCTTGTTTAATTTCAGGCACAGGATTTGCAGTAGATTTTTTAATATCTATTCCCCAAAACCTATCTTGATCGTTAGAAATGTCAATTTTAATTCTTACAAGTTTATGTGCATCTGTTGCTTTATGCAAACCCCACCAAGTACCATATATCAATAGTCGATTCCCTCTATAAAAATAAAAACCTTGAGACTTAATGTAGCCATCTTCTGTGCCAAATTCTTCCCATTCTTGCTGAGAAACATTTTTATGGTGAGGTAAAATATAAGGTGTTATTTCAATAGCAGAACCAAATAATTTAATTTTTTCTGTGTTTATTTCTCTTGTAAATTGGTTCATGGTATTGAATGGGTCAAAAGGGATAAGCAAACTTTGATTGACATGAATTTTTAATTTTTTAGTTCCAGGCATTCCTTCTAAAAATCTATGAAATACCAATGACAGATGCTTTTTAAGTTTATCAATTCTTTGTGTGAAACTTTCTTTTTCATATCTATCGAATTTTTCCCATATAACAAGTGTTCCAGATTGATTGTTTTCTAACTCTTTAAACAAGGGGTAATGTTGATATTTTGAATATTCTGGAGTTAATAATTCCCATTCATTTTGTAAGGATATATATTCTAAGTCCCATTGTTTTAAATTTATCAAATTATTTTTTTTAGAGATTACTGTCAATTTCAAACATTGAGAAAAAGAAGCTGTTTTTAAGCCTAAACCAAATCGACCCAAATCATGTTTTTCTCGTGTAGAATCTGGATTTTTTGTTGCCAATCTCATGGCTTCTATAAGTTCTTCTTCAATCATTCCACAACCATTATCCAACATACAAAATAATAATTCTGGTTTAGCAACAGTGTAAATATCAATTTGAGTTGCTCCTGCAGATATGCTATTATCCAACACATCAGCAACTGCTATCTCAAAGGTATACCCAACATCACGAAGTGACTTTATAAAATTATTTAAGTTTGGGCGAACGATGATTGTTTTCATTCAAAACTTTATAAATTTCTTTTGCAATCTTTTCTACCATTGGAACTACAACAGAATTTCCAGCTTGTCTATATAAACTGGCACGAGAAATATTGGAAGGGAGCAAAAAATCATTTGGGAATCCTTGTAAATTAAAACATTCCTTTGGTGTTAGACGACGAGGTATTCCATTGTCCAAAACAATAGGAATATTATGCCCTCCACCGCCCATATTTGCAGTCAAAGTTGGGCATACAGAAGATTTGTTTTCACGAATATAATAACGTCTATATTGATAGACAATTTGTGGATTGATTACTGCTTCTTGAACTTTCCGATGAATGGGATTAGCTAAATTGTTATAAAGATCCGATTCTAAAACTGTTTTTTTATCTAAAAATGAATGAACTTCTCTTCTTGAATTTATTTCTTTTTTTGGGATAGCAAATGAAGATGAAAAGGGGGCAATAATTTTAGAGTTATTGGTAAGATTTTCTTTAATCGGCTTATCAAAATAGTATTCAGATTCGTTTCTAAATCCAACAATATAAATCCGCTCTCTCCCTTGAGGAATATTCGTATGTTCAGCAGCATTTAAAATAAAAGGTATAAATGAATATCCTATTTCTTTCAATTTATCTCTGATAACCTCAAATGTTTTTCCATTATTGTGAGTCGCTAAAGTTTTTACATTTTCTAAAAAATATGCTTGTGGCTGTAGCTCATCTAAAAACCGTACAACCTCAAAAAAAAGCTTTCCACGTTCATCATCAAAACCCTTTCCATGACCAGCTTGAGAAAATGGTTGGCAAGGAAATCCTGCAGTTAAAACATCTATGGGGCTTAGCTTTTTAGTATTTAAACTTTGAACATCTTGTTCAAACAAAAGAGTATTTGCATGATTTAGTTTATATGTAACACATGCCTTATTATCAAATTCATTTGCCCATGCTATATTGAAAGCGGAATTTTTAAATGCTTGGCAAACTCCTCCTACACCGGCAAACAAACTTCCTACTGAATACTTGGTCATACTATAACTTTATTAAAGATATTATTTTTGTATCATTATAGTAGCTTTATCACTTTATAGCAATGATTCTTCACTTAAAACACCCTTTTTCATCTAAAATATTCATGATTATTGTCGAAATTGATGTTCTTGGAAAATGTTTGTCACGATACGCCTCAATCTTTTCTTTTTCAGCTTTGGTAAGCGATAAAGAAAGCTTGGCATAACGCTTTGTTTCTGTATTGTGGTTGGCTGGATTTAAGCCTTTGTATCTGTCATTTACTCTATTTTTGCGGATAAATTCTGTATCTTGGGGTGATAAAGCAGGTTCTTTATTTTTCATTTTGTTCTTTCCTGTTTTGTAGGGTTATCGCTATATTTTTGATTTTTAGCTTTTTCTTTCTTCTCTTTTTTATCCTCATAGACACCTAAGGCACTTAACAATAAATACATATCATGGATGGCTGATTTTGAAAACCTGATATTTTCTTGGTGTAAGTTTTGTGTCACAATCCAATCGTTGATTTTATCCTCTTGTGTCGCATATATTTTCTTCTTGTATTCTTTGCTTGATTTTTGATTGATGGGTTTATCATCTTTATTTTTTTTCGTATAGGGGCGTTTTTGCACCTGATCGTCATCATCTAATATAATTTTCTCTTTGAGTTCGTCAAAGATTTCTCCACTATCAAAGATAGGCTCAAAATCATACGCCTTGTTGTGATACAAATTCTCATAAAACATTTTTAGATAGACAGGGTGTTCTATATCTTGTAAATCATCCTTGTATTGTTCAAAAAACTCATTATTTCTTTTAAAAAAGCTCTCCATAAAAAAATGACCTTCATTAACATTGCGATAGTAAACAAGGCTTGTACGGATATATAAGAATCTAATTTTAAGTTCATCAATCGCTTGTAAAATAAGTTTTTTAGACACATCCGTATATTTCTTCTCTCTATCTGCATTACCCATTTGTAATCGATTGAATATAACAAATACAGGTATAGATTTGTCTTCAAGAACATCACTGATTTTTTGGAGTGTGGCAATTGTTTTTAAAATATCAATATGGCTATTATTGGTTAGCACCATAATGGCACTTGCTTCATTAAACAAAGACTTGTCAATTCTTTTCATATCAAATACTGCAGCTTCGTTTTTTTCTAATTTTTTTACATTTTCTCTTTCATACTCATCAAAATGCTTTACGGTATATCTGGATGGATCTAAGATTTTTTTTAAATAATAGACCAAATCATCTTTTTGTTCTTGATAAAAATGTAACCTCAATAGCCTTGCTAATTGATAGGCTATGGTTGAATTACCAACACCATTAATTAAAGAGTAGAACACAATTTTATGAGATTTGCCATAATTCATCGTTTTGCCTTTAATTGTAGTGCAATGGCGTGTATTATACTATATAAAAACTTTAATTCAAAATCTCTAAATTTAGGGATTTTCTACATTATCTTAAATTTATTACACCAGTTTAACTCTTTTTTTCTTTTCCTAAAAAGCCCTAAACATAGGCATTTTTCAAAGTTTTCTCTCTTCCTTTAGGAAGAAATACCAACTATATAATTTCACTTATAAAACAAAAAAAGGACAAAAA
>CAZPEW010000194.1:0-5214 GCA_964585695.1 uncultured Lachnospiraceae bacterium | reverse complement strand
TTTTCCGCTTCTTCTCTTGCAACAGCTGCGATATCCACATCTGCCACATCAGCGTCTTCCTGTCTCTGCTCCTCAGGAAGAAGAGCCTTCATGCTGAGAGAAATCTTATGATTCTCAACATCAAGATCAACTACCTTTGCCTCAATATCCTGGCCCACAGTCAGAACATCAGATGGCTTATTTACATGATCTCTGGAAATCTGTGATACATGAAGAAGTGCATCAATACCCTTCTCAAGCTCAACAAACGCTCCGAAATCAGTCATTCTTGCTACCTTGCCGTTTACGGTTGTACCGACAGCATACTTTGTCTCGGCATCCTTCCAAGGGTTCTCATCCGGGAACTTTCTTGTAAGAGCAATTCTCTCGCCATTGATTTCCTTGATCAGAACAGTGATCTTCTGACCCGGCTTGAAAAGCTTCTTCGGATTCTCGATTCTGCCCCAGCTCATTTCTGAGATGTGGAGGAGACCATCAGCTCCGCCGAGATCAATAAAGGCACCGAAGTCTGTAAGGTTCTTTACTGTACCCTCACGTACATCGCCTTCCTTGAGATCTGCAAAGAGCTTGTCATGCATTTCCTTCTTTTCCTGAGACATCAGCTGCTTTCTGTTGCCGATGATTCTTCTCTTCTGCGGATTGAACTCGGTAATTACAAACTGTACATCCTCGCCCTGATACTTTGTGAGATCTCTCTCAAATGCATCTGAAACAAGAGATGCCGGAATGAATACTCTCGCGCCATCCACCTCTACATTGAGACCGCCCTTTACAACCTGGACAACCTTGCCTGTAAGAACACTGCCATCCTCGTAAGCCTTGCGCAGCTCCTCGGATGCCTTGCTCATAATCGCTTCTCTGTGTGAAAGGACTACCTGTCCCTCACCGTCATTTACTTTCTTGATCTTACATTCAATCTCATCGCCGACAGAAACAACTGTAGTCAGATCGAGACTGTTATCTGCACTGTAGTCAGATCTGGTCATAATTCCATCAGACTTGTAGCCGATGTTCAAGGCTATCTCGTCTGGCTTTACACTAATAACTTTACCAGTGACAATCTCCCCTGCACGAATTGATTTCAAAGATCCTTCAAGCATTTGTTCAAAACTCATTTCTGACATAAGTTAGAACCTCCTCAATAATTTCATTCGGGGTGCTTGCCCCTGCTGTAATACCTACGCTGCAAATCGCGATGTCCCTCATGAAATGGAGATCCGCCACAGTCTGTATCAGCTGCGTATTCCCGCACTCGGCTTTGCATATTTCATACAATTTTCTGGTATTGGATGAATTGCTTCCGCCGATCACGATCATAGCATCAGATGCTCTTGCGAGCTCTCTTGCCTCTGTCTGCCTTTCAAAAGTTGCCTTGCAAATCGTATTTACAACAGTAACATAATAACCCTTTTCTTTTAAAATATCAACAATAAGTTTGAATTTGTCAATATTATAGGTTGTCTGTGCCACTGCAAATATTTTTCTGCCGTCCCCGGCCGGTAAATTTTCCGCCGCTGCGGCATCCGGAATCACACGTACATCGCCTTCTCCCCATCCTGTAATTCCGACAATCTCCGGATGTTCCGGATTTCCGATGATGATGCAGCTCTCGCCCTGCTTGCTGTGATCATGTATGAGACGCTGAATCTTCCGCACATACGGGCAGGAAGCATCTATGATTTCATTGTGATTGTCTGCAAGCATCCTGTAGATCACGGCACCGACTCCATGTGCGCGTATGATTACGATTGCATCATGAATCCCGGCGAGTTCTTCTTTACTGCCGATGATGCTGACGCCTGCCTGCCGGAAACGGTCCACAACCGTATCGTTATGTACAATTTCTCCGTAAGTATAGATGCGGCGTCTGTCCCTTTCCGGTTTCAGATTCTCTCTTTTCAGTATTTCTTCTACTGTATCGACCGCACGTTTCACGCCGAAACAGAAGCCGGCCGTCCCGGCAAGCACCGCTTTCATTCTGTAATTTCTCCTTTTATCATCTTTTCACTGCAAGTTCTATGATTCTGTCTATTGTTTCATCAATGGTAAGTGCCGAGGAA
The DNA here is from genome assembly GCA_964585695.1 of uncultured Lachnospiraceae bacterium. GTDB lineage: Bacteria > Bacillota > Clostridia > Lachnospirales > Lachnospiraceae > Oribacterium. The sequence continues at coordinate 3,154 of CAZPEW010000194.1, read as the reverse complement.
TCCACAAGCACCGCGTCTTCTGCCTGAACCAGCGGAGAATTCTTCCTGTGCATGTCACGGTAATCCCTTTCTTCTATCTCCCTTTCCACAGCAGCAATCTCGCAGTGCTCTCCCTTTTCTTCCAGTTCCTTTGCCCTGCGCAGTGCGCGCACCGCAGCGGATGCTGTCAGATAAACCTTTAAATCCGCATGCGGAAGCACCTTTGTACCGATATCCCTGCCGTCCATGACGACTGATGTTTCAGCTGCAAGCTTCTGCTGGAGACTTACCAGCTTGTCTCTCACCGGCTGATACTGTGAAACAGCAGAAGCCGCATCTCCGACTTCCTGCGTGCGTATCCTGTCCGATACATTCACACCGTTCAGGATGATCTGCTGTGTTCCCCTGTCATCGTAGGCAATGGAGATATCTATATCCCGGATGCTGCCGCTGACTGCCTCCTCATCGCCGAGCGGAATCGAATGCTCCATGCAGAACAGTCCGACAGCCCGGTACATTGCACCGGTATCAACATAAATATATCCCAGTTCCCTGGAAACCGCCTTTGCAATCGTGGATTTGCCTGCACCTGCAGGTCCGTCTATAGCAATACTGTATGGCATATTTTTCTCCTCTTTTCATTTCAATCTGCTGCAGAGACATCTTTTGTTTCCGTCTGTGACGCAGCTGACCTGCCTGCAAGATGTCCGGTTGAAAAAGCGCACTGCATATTAAAGCCGCCGGTATAGCCGTCAATATCCAGCACCTCGCCGGCAAAATAAAGTCCCCGGATTTTTCTGCTTTCCATCGTTTTGGGATTGATATCCCGGACGCAGACACCTCCCTGGGTAACAATTGCTTCCCGGAATGATCCTGTGCCGCGGATCGTATAGGTGAAATCCTTGAGCAGCGCTGTGACTGCATGCCTTGACTCTCTGGAAACCTCTGTTGCCCTCTGATTCGGATCGATGCCCCTCCTCTCAAGCCTTTCCTGGAAAGTCGGCAGGAGCTGTGCCGGCAGGAGATCCGCAAATGTATTCCGCAGCTCCTTTCTGCCGGCTTCCTGCAGTTCCCGCTGCAGTCTTTCATCGAGCTGCTTTTCGTCAAGTGCAGGCTTCAGATCAATATGAAGTGTAAGGATCTTTCTCCTGGCACGTTCTGCCGCATTCAGGTATTTTGTCACAGCTGTACTGGCCGAAATAACAACCGGACCGCTGATGCCCTGGTTTACAAAATCCAGTTCGCCGAAATCACTGTAATAAACCTTTCCGTCTTCATCGGATACCGTTATGGAGATGTTTTTTAATTTCAGTCCCCGCATGCGGAACCAGTCACTCTCCTCCGGTACAAAATGCACAAGCGACGGATAGGTTTCACTGACCGTCATCCCCGCCTCTCTTGCAAAACGGTAACCATCGCCAGTAGATCCGGTTTCAGGATAGGCCAGTCCGCCTGTTGCAACAATCACCGCATCCGCAGGATAATCTCCGTTCTTGGCAGAAACACCTGCCACTGCACCGTTTTTAACCCGGATTCCGGTAACTTCCGTATTGTATCCGATATTTACACCCAGTTTTTTCAGATAGTGTTTCATGCAGTCTGTAATGGAATAGGCATGATCCGAAACAGGAAATACACGGTTTCCTCTTTCTGTTTTTACTCTGCAGCCTCCGTTTTCCATAAACCGCATGACATCCCGGTTGGTGAAATCATAAAGCGCTGTATAAAGAAATTTGCCGTTTGAAACATAGCCTGCAAACAGATCAGAAATATCACAGGCATTGGTGAGATTTCCTCTGCCCTTGCCTGTGATGAATACTTTCTTTCCAAGCTTTTCATTTTTTTCCAGAAGAAAAACCTTTGCCTTCGGATTGGTCTCTGCCGCGGATACTGCCGCCATCATTCCTGCCGCGCCGCCGCCGATAATTACTATTTTCAATGATACATCCTTTTCTCAGACTGCGCTGAGTACAAACATGTTATAGATTGCGCGTATTGCGCCTTCAAAGTCCTCGTTTCTGACACCGATGATGATATTATACTCACTTGACCCCTGGTCAATCATCTTTACATTGATATACTCATGCGCCAGCGCACTGAATATACGGCCGGCTACGCCCCTCGCCGATTTCATGCCTCTGCCCACAACGGCTATCAGTGCCAGATCAGCCTCCAGCTCTATGAGATCCGGTTCAACCGCACGCTGGATCCCCTGCAGTACCTTCTGTTCATTCTGCTCCAGCTCCTGCTGGTGGATAAACAGCGTCATGGTGTCGATTCCGGAAGGGATATGCTCCACATTGATACCGTTATCCTCAATAACGGAAAGGACCTTGCGGATAAAGCCTACTTCGGCATTCATCATGGCTTTCTCAATGTTGATGGAGCAGAAATTTTTCTTTCCTGCGACACCGGTAATGATGAAGCGCGGCTTCTTTAAGGTATTGGCAACAATCAGCGTGCCATGGTCCTCCGGTTTATTGGTGTTTTTAATCTGGATCGGAATACCCTCTTTTCTGACAGGGAAAATTGCATCCTCATGCAGTACGCCGGCGCCCATATAGCTCAGCTCACGGAGCTCCCTGTAGGTAATGACGTCTATCACTTCCGGATTCTTTACAATTCTGGGATCCGCTACCAGAAAACCGGAAACATCCGTCCAGTTTTCATACAGATCAACATTCTCTGCTGCAGCAATGACAGATCCGGTCACATCCGATCCGCCTCTCGAGAATGTCACGATGTTTCCCTCTTCATCTGCGCCGTAAAATCCCGGAATTACGGCATATTCCACCTTTTCCAGTGTACGGGTTGTCCTTTTCTGCGTTTCCGGATAATCGCAGCTTCCGTCCTTGCGGAAAAGAATGCAGTCTGCTGCGTCCACAAAAGTGAACCAGAGGAAATCCGCCATAAGACGTGCATTCAGATATTCGCCCCTGGATGCGGCGTAATCCTTGCCAGCACCGGCAAGGAGGTCTTTTTCAATTTTTGCAAAATCAGCCGTCAGATCTGTCTTAAGAGAAAGATGGTCAATAATTTCCTGATAGCGGGCCTGGATTCTTGTCAGAATGTCTTTATGATCCCCGCCGTTTTTTACGGTTTAATAAAGCATATCGAGATTGTATGTAAAATTTATATCTTTGGAATCTATTTTGCCGGGTGCATAAACGACAAT
>CAZPEW010000193.1:0-5242 GCA_964585695.1 uncultured Lachnospiraceae bacterium | reverse complement strand
TTGTACTGGAAGCCATGAAGATGGAAAATGACATCGTTGCTCCGCAGGACGGAACCGTTGCTACCATTAATGTAGCTGTCGGCGAGGCTGTTGAAGCAGGTGCTGTACTTGCAACCATGAACTAATATTACGTAGGCGAACGATACTATTGTCGTCCACGATTCCCGTATTTATACGGATCTGGAGGTTTAATAATAATGAATATTGCTGAGACATTTTCAAATCTCTTACAGCAGACAGCATTTATGAACCTGACAGTAGGCAACTACGTAATGATGTGTGTGGCTTTCCTTTTCCTTTATCTTGCTATTGTTAAGGGATTTGAACCACTTTTACTGGTTCCTATTGCATTCGGAATGCTTCTTGTAAATATTTACCCGGATATCATGCTGAATCCTAAGGATTCCATGAACGGAACGGGTGGACTGCTCTGGTACTTCTTCCATCTTGATGAGTGGAGCATTCTCCCGTCACTGATCTTTATGGGTGTCGGTGCGCAGACGGATTTCTCACCGCTGATTGCCAACCCGATCAGTTTCCTGATGGGAGCAGCAGCACAGTTCGGTATCTATGCTGCATACTTCCTTGCAATCTTTATGGGCTTTAACGGAGCAGCAGCCGCTGCAATTTCCATCATCGGCGGTGCTGACGGACCTACTTCCATTTTCCTCTGCAACAAGCTTGGACAGACTGCTCTGCTCGGACCTATTGCCGTAGCTGCATACAGCTACATGTCACTTGTTCCGATTATCCAGCCGCCGATTATGAGACTTCTCACAACGGACAAAGAGCGTAAGATCAAGATGGCTACACTGAGACCTGTTTCAAAGCTCGAGAGAATTCTTTTCCCGATTATTGTTACCGTTGTGGTTTGTCTGCTTCTTCCGACAACAGCACCGCTTGTAGGTATGCTGATGCTCGGAAACCTTTTCATGGAGTGCGGCGTTGTAAAGCAGCTGACTGAAACAGCAGCAAATGCAATGATGTACATCGTTGTTATCATGCTTGGTACTTCTGTAGGTGCTTCTACATCAGCAGAAGCTTTCCTGAATATGGATACCATCAAGATCGTTATCCTCGGCCTTGTTGCATTCGCATTCGGCACAGCCGGCGGTGTATGGCTTGGAAAGCTCCTCTGCAAGGTAACCCACGGAAAGATCAATCCGCTGATCGGATCTGCAGGCGTTTCTGCGGTTCCTATGGCAGCCAGAGTTTCACAGAAGGTCGGATCTGAATATGATCCTACAAACTTCCTTCTTATGCATGCAATGGGCCCGAATGTTGCCGGTGTTATCGGTACGGCGGTTGCGGCAGGAACCTTTATGGCAGTATTCGGCGTTAAGTAATTTGCCGATGTAAGGATTTACGCTTCTCTGGCCAAGGTCGGAGAGCGATACTGATAAGGAGATAAAATGGCAAAAGTAAAAATTACTGAGACGGTTCTCCGTGATGCACATCAGTCACTGATTGCAACTCGTATGCCGAGTTCCGAAATGGAGCCGATTCTCGATACTCTGGACCCGGTTGGATACAAGGCCGTAGAGTGCTGGGGCGGTGCTACATTGGATGCCTGCCTGAGAGTCCTGAAGGAGGATCCTTGGGAGAGACTCCGCATGCTCAAGAGTCACTTTAAGAATACCCCGCTGCAGATGCTTTTCAGAGGTCAGAACATCCTCGGATATAATCACTATTCTGATGATGTTGTTGAGTATTTTGTCGAAAAGTCCATTGCAAACGGTATTGATGTTATCCGTATTTTTGACTGTCTGAATGATATCAGAAACCTTGAGACTGCTGTGAAGGCAACCAAGAAAGAGGGCGGACATGCACAGATCGCTCTTTGCTATACACTGGGCGATGCCTATACGCTTGAGTACTGGGAGAAGCTGGCACGGGATGTTGAGAATCTCGGTGCTGATTCACTCTGCATCAAGGATATGGCAGGACTTCTGCTTCCGGCAGAGGCTACCAAGCTTGTTCAGGCTCTTAAGAAGGGCACAAAGCTTCCGATCGAGATGCATACACATTACACTTCCGGCATGGCTTCCATGACTTATCTCAAGTCTGTTGAAGCAGGTGCGGATATCATTGATACAGCATCTACACCATTTGCACTCGGTACATCGCAGCCTTCCACAGAAGTTATGGTTAAGGCACTGCAGGGCACAGAGTATGATACAGGTCTGGATCTTAACAAGCTGATCGAGGTTTCCAATTATTTCCAGCCGTACAGAGAAGAATGCATCAAGAGCGGCCTTATGAGCACAAAGGTTCTTGGTGTAAACATCAACACTCTGCGTTATCAGGTTCCGGGCGGAATGCTCAGCAATCTGATCAGCCAGCTGCATCAGGCAGGTAAGGATGATAAGCTGACAGAGGTTCTTGAGGAAGTTCCAAGAGTACGTAAGGACTTTGGTGAGCCGCCATTGGTTACACCTTCTTCTCAGATTGTCGGAACACAGGCTGTTATGAATGTTCTGATGGGCGAGCGATACAAGATGGTTCCTAAGGAGTCCAGGAAGCTGGTTGCCGGTGAATTCGGTCAGACCGTAAAGCCTATGAACCCTGAGGTTGTGGAAAAGATCATGAAGGGTGAGCCTAGAATTACGGACAGACCTGCAGATCATATTGCACCGCAGCTTGAGAAATTTAAAGAAGAGTGCAAGCAGTGGACACAGCAGCCGGAAGATGTTCTTTCATATGCACTGTTCCCGCAGGTAGCAAAGGATTTCTTTGAATACCGTGAGGCACAGCAGAGCGGAATTGCCGTAAAGCAGGCAGATAAGGAAAATAAGGCTTACCCTGTCTGATTCAGGCAATAACTTACGAATTATTTTCTATTATCTGAAATTTGTTAATTTCCGTTGACGAAAAGACAATACAATTTTAAACTGATAGGGAGTGGACTTATGTCCGCTCCCTATTTTAATCATCTGGAGATTATATGAAAAAATTCCTGAGGAAAACCGTCATCTGTTTACTGGCAGCGGGACTTATCATGATTACACCGCTCAGCAGTATATTGAATCAGGCCGGAACCGTTTATGCTGACAATCGTTCGGCAGTTATCCGGGGAGCAGCCGTAAATGTACGTTCCGGACCGGGTACAGATAACAGCAGAGTGACAACTCTGACGTCAAATACACAGATTACCGTGACATCAGAGACAACAGCTTCAGACGGATATACATGGTACGGGATCAGCTTTTCAGGAGGATCCGGATATGTACGTTCGGATTATGTGAAATTTCCTGTTGCCTATACTACGGATGCAGCTTTTGAGGCTTATCTTGCACAGCAGGGGTTCCCGGAGAGCTATAAACCAGGACTGCGTCAGCTGCATGCGGAGTATCCGAACTGGGTATTCAATGCATTGAATACTGGGATGGATTTCAGCGCAGCAGTTGCAGGCGAGATGGAAGGAACCAACAGTCTGGTGGATAAGGATTCCATTTCTTCCTGGAAATCCATTGAAAATGGCAAGTTTGACTGGACTAGCTCTGCATGGCCCGGTTTTGACGGAGCTGCATGGGTGGCAGCTTCACAGCAGATTGTCGAATATTATATGGACCCGCGGAATTTCCTGGATGACAGTTATGTTTTCCAGTTTGCAGTGCATACCTATGATCCGGCTTTGCAGACGCTTGCCGGTGTACAGCAGATGGTAAAGGGAACATTTCTGGATGCAAGTGTGCCGGTCGAGTCCGGCAGTGCACTGGCAGCCGGGGCCGGGACCTCAGATGCTGCAGCAGATACATCTTCTGCAGCATCCGGAACCTCCGCTGCAGGTACACAGACAACCGGTTCAGGAAGCGAAACACTGATCGGTTATGCGGCACCGGATGGTACGGTATCCGGAGGCGGCACAGCAGAAACAGATACCGGAAACAGCGCTGCAGACAGCAGCACGTCAGGGACAGGCAGCACAGCGGTTGTTTCTGCAGCAGGTCCTGCAGGAACCGTATCCGGTTCTCAGTCTGCTTCCCAGTCCGGCGCAGGCAGTACGGCAGCATCTGCAGGCTATGTGATGATACCGTATGCAAGCATTATTATGGAAGCGGCGGAACAGTCCAAGGAGAGCCCTTATGTCCTGACGGCAATGATTCTGCAGGAGCAGGGGAAGGGCACCGGCAATTCTGTTTCCGGCGCAAACGGATATTACAATTATTTTAATGTAGGAGCATATGAATCCGGCGGAATGAGTGCGGTGGAGAGAGGCCTTTGGTTTGCTGCACAGAGCGGAAGCTACGGACGTCCATGGAATTCCATTGAGAAATCCATTGTCGGCGGTGCACTTTTTTATGCTTCCAACTATATGAATGCCGGACAGAATACCTTGTATCTTAAAAAATGGAATGTGCAGGGAACGGATAAATTCAAGCATCAGTACATGACCAACGTACCAGGAGCAGCAGAGGAAGGCGCCAGCCTTTCTTCCGCATATACAAAAGACATGCGCAGTGCAGCCCATGTTTTCAGCATACCTGTATACAGCAATATGCCATCAGCGGCCTGTCCGCTTCCTACAGGAGACGGAAATCCTAACAATAAGCTGTCTTCTCTTACAGTGGACGGTTTTGTGATTACACCGGGATTCAATATGGATACACAGGCCTATACACTGGTTGTTGATCCTGCGGTTTCAGCTGTTAATGTTTCCGCGGTGCCGATTCATGAGGGGGCTAGCGTAAGCGGCGGCGGAAGCATTTCGCTTGCCAGTGCCTCAACCCAGGTTGTTCTGTCAGTGACCGCGCAGAATGGATCCGTAAGGCAGTATACGATAACCATCAACAGGCAGGCCGGCGGACAGCAGTATAACGGTACGCTCGCGCAGAGTACGTCAGGTCAGACCGCAGCTGCAGCCGTATCCTCCGGAACAGCATCATCTGCAGGCTCATCGACAGTTTCCGCAGGGACAAGTGTGGTTGAAGTAGGTGTAGGACCTACAGCCGGGTAAGCGGCAGTCAGGATGAGAAGTAAAGCAGCTATATAAAAATCAGGAAGTTCGGCATTGACCGACGAGGGTGTTTAAATGAATAAATTCAGATTAATGATTATGACAGCGGCAATGAGTCTGATCCTGTCTGTTTCTGCATTTGCTGCAGGCGGACAGATTTCTTTCTCCGATCCGTCAGCAACAGTGGGTTCCGAAGTAAATGTGACCATGAAGGTTAAAAGTGATGATGCCACGACATTGTCAAAAGCGGATATTACGGTAGCCTATGATGCAAACCTGGTTGAA
>CAZPEW010000192.1:0-5272 GCA_964585695.1 uncultured Lachnospiraceae bacterium | reverse complement strand
ACGCTGGCAGTCGGTGCATACAGGAATGCATGGACAAACCGGAATGACTTCTGGGTTGCAACCAGATTCCCGGTATTCATGATTCACTTTGCAGGTGTGGTAATGGGTGCATCTTTCATTATTATTTCACTGGTAAATTTAAGCAGACTGTTCTTTAAGAATGAGCCGGTCATGGAGCTGCTTACGGGGCACAATGAGGACGCAGATAACGAAGGGAGCGGATTACAATGATCATTGCAGTATTTATTATTTCCATGCTGGTCGGGATCGGAATCGGTCTCCCGATTGCAGTTGCACTGCTTTTCTGTGCGGTATGCACAGCGATGGCAATGGGAGGCGGAAATGCAAACCCTACCATTATCGCCCGTACGCTGATGCAGGGCTCCGATTCTGTAACAATGATGGCACTGCCTTTCTTTGTACTGGCAGGCGAGATTATGAACAAGGGCGGTCTGACCAAGAGAATCATCAAGTTCTGCGATATCTTCCTCGGACGTGTCCGCGGCGGACTCGGATATGTAACCATTTTTGCATGCCTGATGTTTGCGGCACTCGTTGGCTCTGCTGTTGCAGCCTGCGCAGCTCTCGGTGCAATCCTGATCCCGATGATGGTGAAATCCGGATACAACCGTGAGCATTCCTCCGCGCTGGTTGCAAGTGCCAACCTGGTTGCGCCGATCATGCCTCCTTCTGTACCGATGATTGTATACGGCGTTTCTGCCGGTGTATCCATCAAGTCCATGTTCATGGCCGGCATTGCACCTGCAGTTTATCTGACGATCATCGCCTGCGTGGTATGGTTCTTTGATACCCGCAAAAAGGGAATTGTACCGGATACCGAGGACTTTGTTGCACCGACCTTTAAGGAAGCCATGCAGATTATCTTTGGCGGTATGTGGGCACTGCTCCTTCCGGTCATCATCATGGTAGGACTGCATTCGGGACGGTTTACGGCAACAGAGGCCGGTGTAATCGCCTGCGTTTATGCAATCATTGTAGGACTCTTTGTATACCGTGAGCTGAAATTCAAGGATCTCGGACCTGTCTTTGTATCTGCTGCAAAAACCTCTTCCGTGGTTATGTTCCTTGCCGCTGCGGCAAACTGCGCAGCATACTATATGACCGTATCACGGATTCCGCAGCTGATGACTGCCGGACTCGGCGGGCTGGTAGGCAGACCGCACCTCCTGATGTTTGTTCTGATGCTGATCGTCGTTGTAGTCGGACTGGCGATGGATGTAACGCCTAGTATCCTGATTCTGACACCGATTATGCTTCCGCTTGTCAAGGCCGCCGGCATCAGCCCGATTTATTTTGGCTTATGCTTTGTACTGATGAACGTCCTGGGACTGACTTCACCGCCTGTAGGACCGGTTCTGAATGTTGCCTGTGCGGCGGGAAATGTCAAAATGGACAAGATCATACCGCCGACCATGCCGTACTTTATAGCACAGACACTCCTGTGTTTCCTGCTGGCACTTGTTCCGCCGCTGGTAGAAGTGCCGCTCGCCTGGTTTGGAGGCTGAAATGCTTCCGGGTCAGACTTCCGCAGGCTGAATGGCGGAAGGAGGATCCGCTGTATGCGGGGGATCCTCCGGGATTACCGGGTCCTGTACTGATCAGGGGGATGGGCACAGGATTCTGAAATCTGAGATGAGGCACCACAATTTTTGAGTGCCTCATTTTTATTGAAAAAAATGGATAAGGAGCAGCGATATGAAAGCAATTCAGGTAGTTAAGCCAGGTGACATGCGGATTATTGATATGGAAAAGCCGGTCTTCACCGATGAATACAATGTTATTGTAAAAATGAAAGCGGCGGGCATCTGCGGCAGCGATATGGGAATCTACCATGGAACCAATGCCGCGGCCACTTATCCGAGGGTGATCGGACATGAAATTGTGGGCGTGGTGGATGAGGTCCGTCCGGGCGTGACAAAGGTAAAGGCCGGAGACCGTGTGATCATTGATCAGGTCAAGGCCTGCGGGCATTGCTATGCCTGCCGTAAGGGCCGTCCGAATGTCTGCGGGAACCTCCAGGTGAGAGGCGTGCATATAGACGGCGGATACCGGGAGTATATCGCGGTAAATGAGAAGGACTGCTATCTCCTGCCGGATGGTCTTGCCGACAAGGATGCCATTATGATCGAGCCGACAACCATTGCAGTGCAGTGCTGCAGCAGAGCACAGATCGAGGCAGAGGATACAGTGCTGATTGAGGGTGCGGGTGCGCTGGGGTCCAGCATTCTCCGTATCGTAAAGCTGTACAGTCCTAAAAAGATCATTGTATCGGATGTGATTGATGAGAAGCTTGCCGAGGCACTTGCAAACGGCGCAACGGATGTGATCAACGGGAAAAATGAGGATGTTGCGGAAAAATGCCATGCACTGACGGATGGCTACGGCGTGACGCTGACCATTGACGCAGCATGCGTAAAGGGCAGTCTCCTGACAGCACTCAAGGCAACCGGCAATGCGGGCAGAGTGATTACCATGGGATTTTCCGTGGCTCCGGATGAGGTGAATCAGTTCCTGATTACTTCCAAGGAGCTGGATGTAAGAGGCTCCAGGCTGCAGAACCGTAAATTCCAGGATGTCATTGATCTTGTGGAAAGCGGGAAAATTTCCCTCGCCGGGACGGTTTCACACACTTATCCGTATCTGGAGGCAAAGGAAGCATTCGCGTTTATGGACACACACGATCCTTCCATCCGGAAGATAGCACTGCTGTTTGACTGATAAATGGATCAGGATAAGAAACTGAGGGAGGAAAAACAATGAGAGCGATACGTATAGAGAAACCCTGGGATGTAAACTGCGTGGAAATGCCGATGCCGGTTCCGGCAGCGGGCGAGGCGCTGATCCGGATCAAGGCGGCAGGCATCTGCGGCAGTGATATCGGTGCATTCAGGGGCACAAACGGACTGGTGAGCTACCCGAGGGTCATCGGACATGAGCTTGCAGGAGAGATTATTTCGATTCCGGAGGATAATAAAAATCATCTGAAGCCGGGTGACCGTGTAGTTGCGGATCCTTATCTTTACTGCGGTCACTGCTATCCCTGCAGCATCGGCAGAACCAACTGCTGCACAGATCTGAAGGTGCTCGGCGTGCATATTGACGGCGGCATGACGGAATATTACTGTCATCCGGCGGACATGCTCGTAAAGATACCGGACGATATGAGCTATACGCAGGCTGCCATGGCAGAGCCGCTGACAATTTCTCTCCACGGAATCCACAGAGGCGGACTGAAGGACGGCGAATACTGCGCCATTATCGGTGCGGGTCCGATCGGACTTGCAGCTGCGCTGGTTGCGGAGGCCTACGGTGCACATGCGATCCTCCTGGATCTTGTTGAGGAGAGACTCGAATTTGCAAAGTCGCTTGGGGTTGAATATACCATCAATTCCGGCAGTGAGGATGCAGCCGGCAGGATCAGTGAAATTACAGGCGGCGTCATGGCGCAGCTTGTCATGGAATGCAGCGGTGCGAATGCAGCGATCCGCGCAGCACTGGACTATGTCAGCCATGCAGGCAGAGTTACGCTGACCGGATGGCCTAAAACAGAGACCAGCATACCGACAGATATCATAACGAGGAAGGAAATCGATATCCGCGGCGCGCGGACCAGTGCCGGAGAATTTGAGGAGGCGCTGGAGCTGATCCGTACTAAGAAGGTGGATATGCTTCAGCTTCTGACAAAGACCATCACACTGCCGGAAACGCCGGAAACCATCCGGGATATTGAGAAGAATCCGGGGAAATACATGAAGGTTGTTGTCTGCACGGAATAAGCTGCACATGCAGACCCTGCCAGGCATATTGCAAAGTTGTACTCAAAATCAGAAATAAATGTGTAAAACAATACATGTTCACGGCACAAACGGTCATAAATACACGGCGAGGACAGATTGAAAAGTTAAGCAGTATTTTATATAATAATCACCATGCAGCCGATAGAAAGAATGGCCTGCCGACAGGAGAAAACAGTCAGCAATGAATGTGCTTAAGAGAGAAAGAGGAGAAACCGGCAAGGAGTATGCCCTGCGGGTTATACGCGACAACATCGTTTCACTGGAGCTTGCACCGGGGGAGAATCTTGACATAAATGTACTGGCAGAAAAGCTCGGGCTCTCCAGGACACCGGTCAGAGAGGCAATTTCGGAACTGGAAAAAATCGGTATTGTAGAGGTATATCCGCAGCGCGGCAGCAAGGTTTCCAGGATTGATCTGGAAATGGTGGATTCTGCCCGGTTCCTCCGGAACTCGCTGGAGTGCTCGGCAGTGCGCGAATGCTGCAGATGCCGCACGGAAGAGGATCTCATCCGGATTGAGGAGAATGCCAGCCTGCAGGAGCTCTATTACCAGCAGCATCTCAAAAAGAACTTCCTCGAGATTGATGACCAGTTTCATAAGCTGATTTTTACGATTGCAAACAAGCTGCCGGTTTATTACATTATCAAAACCTATTCCATCCATTTTGACCGGATCCGGACCGTATCGCTGAATATGGTCAAAACCAAGGACAGTGAAACCCTGGATGATCATAAACGCATTGTGCAGGCAATCAAGGATCAGAATGCAGATCTTGCTGCGGAATATATGGATCTCCATCTGACCCGCTATAAAATAGATCTGGAAACGATTTACAGGGAGTGTCCGGAATATTTCAAGCAAGCAGTTTCCGGATAACCTCCAGCATTTCCGGAAGCTCAAACGGTTTTGCGATATGTGCGTTCATGCCGCATTCGAGAGCCTTTGACCGGTCTGAGGCAAAGGCATTTGCGGTCATTGCGGCGATCGGTACGGACCGGAGAGCAGGATCTCCGAGAGCCCTGATCTGCCGGGTGGCTTCATACCCGTCCATGACAGGCATCTGGATATCCATCAGAATCAGTGAATAATAACCCGGGGCAGAGGCCGAAACAAGATTTACGGCTTCTGCTCCGTTTTCTGCTGTTTCGATAACAAAACCGGATTCCCGGAGGAGCTCGGCGGCAATCTCCCGGTTCAGCTCATTATCCTCCACCAGCAGGATGCGCCTGCCGGCAAGGCTTGTGCTGTCCGTTGCGGTCTGAGGTGCCGGAGCCGGTGCCTCTGCGGGTTCTGCCCTGAAGGAAAAAATAAATTCGGTTCCCTTGCAGAGCGTGCTTTTGCAGGTCAGACTGCCGCCCATCAGCTCTGCAAGATTTTTTGCAATGGAGAGACCGAGGCCGGTGCCCTGTACGCCGCTGATGGTCGGAGTGGACTCCCGGTCAAAGGTCTGGAA
>CAZPEW010000191.1:0-5285 GCA_964585695.1 uncultured Lachnospiraceae bacterium | reverse complement strand
TTTTTTGAACACAAAGCATTTCTGCAGAATAAAGCTGAAAAAGAAGAGAATCAGTTCTGTGAGAATTTTTCCGGCATACGGATTCAGTAACAGAACCTGTGTCAGAAAATAAAGAATAACCGTATTCATCAAAAGAATCCCTGAAGCAAGGAGAATATACTTCCCGATGCTCTTTGGAAGTCTCTCGTCATCATTAAATACAAGACTTCTGTTGATGGAAAAGTTAGCTGAAGCACTGAATACCCTTGCGATCAGATTGGCCGGAATCGTAAATTCCGTACCGTATCCCGCCACCAGCGCACTGAAAAGACTGTAATCTATGGCGAATGCCGCCAGGCTGGATGCGGAAAACCGGAGTATCTCTCTGTAAATCCGGATCGAATCCTGCAGCGTTTTGAAATGAGAACCGCGGTTTTTGTTGATATAAATGGTAGCTACCGGAACTTCCTCGATGGGGATTCCCTCATTTGTGAAATCCAGAAGCATATTCATTTCATATTCATAACGGTCGCCTTCAATTTCCAGCATTTCCGGCATCAGTCCCTGTGAAAAGGCTCTCAGCCCGGTCTGCGTATCATATACATTTACACCGGTCAGGAGACGGAATATATTTCTTGTGATACCATTTCCGAGTTTTGAGCGCAGCGGTGAATCCGCATTCTGTCTGCGTGCACCTAAAAACAAGGTTCCGCCCTGCTCTTCTGCCATCTGGCAAAGCTTTATGGCATCCGAGATTTTATGCTGCCCGTCGCAGTCCAGAACCACCACGGTATATTTTCCACGGTAGTTTCTGTCTATAAAGCGGAAGGCGGTTTTCATTGCATAGCCCTTGCCATGATTTTCCGGATAGGAAATAACATGGGCATACATCTTTGCTTCTTCAAATATCTTTTTGTATCCGTCTCCGGAACCATCGTCCACAACGATCAGTTCCAGACCTCTCTGTGATGCTTCGTTTAAAAGTAAGAGCAGCAGGTTGTCCGGCTCATAGGCCGGAATCACTGCAATTCTTGTCCTGATATCCATTCTGATCACCTCATGCTGCTGTCGTCTCTGCTGCATCTGCATTCTGCGTTGCACCGGATATACCATCCGGCTTCATGCCTTTGCCGCCCTGCATTCCGCCCTGCGGCATATCGCCTGTCGGCGGTGTTCCTCCCTGCATTGCTCCGTCGGAAGGTGCAGCTCCATCTGCGGGAGGCATTCCTCCGTCAGAAGGTGCCGTCTGATCCGAAGAACTGCCGCTGTTATCTGCATTCGCATCCGGCCTCATCATCCTGCCGCCTTTGCCGCCCTGGCCGCCCTGCATACCGCCCTGCGCTTTGCCGGTCATGCCGCCGGATTTTTCCCCGGCAGACGAAACCGTCCCGCTGATCGTAATTGCTGCTGACGCATCACCGCTCTTGATGGTTACACTTTCACCATCCTTAAGCTCCGGTGAACTGTACATAAAGACCTGGAAGGCCTTTGTGCCTGCACCGCTGTAAAGTGTATTGCCGGAAGCATCCAGAACAGATACCGCTGTATTGGCTGCCTGCTGGGCAGAATAGTAATCAACAATCATCTTCTGCGCAGAATCATCCGAAAACGCCTGGAACATTCCGCTGCTGCCGTATCCTGCAAAGGTTCCGCCTGTGATTTCTGCCGTTCCGTTGTAGTCAAGCAATGCATTTGCGCTGCTTTCCGGTCCGTATACGGTTACGGTTCCGCTGCTCATTGTGACATCGCCATTGGAATCTATTCCGTCGCCATCTGCAGTGACGGTAACTGTACCGCCTTCCAGATTGATCAGAACGCCGTCCTCTGCCTGCATGCCGTTCTGCCGGCCGTTTGTCGTATCGGTATCATCGTCATTTGCAGTGGCATTCAGACCGTCATCTGAGGAAACAACCGTTACCGTACCGTTTTTGATATCGATGACCATTCCTTCTATGCCCTCATAGCTTGACGGAATGCTGATGGTTCCGTCCTCAATGGTCAGATTATTGTCTGCATGAATTCCGTCATCCTGTGCATTGATTTCTGCTGTACCATCGGAAACAGTGATATCTCCCTTGGAGTGAATACCGTCCTGTCCGCTTTTAATGGTAAAGCTGCCGTCCTCAATGGTTACTGAATCCTTGCCATTGATACCATGATGCACGGCCGTAATCTGATAGGTACCTTCCTTGATGGTCAGCGTATCCTTACCGTGAATGGCGTCTTCATAACCGGCGTTGACGATCAATGTACCGGTTCCCTCGAAATAAAGATCTGCCTTGGAATAAATTGCAGCATCCGGCGTGTCTGTTTCTTCTGTGCTGTCCTCCGCCGCAGTCTGTGTGCTGCTCTGTGTCTCTGTCTGTGTACCGGTCTGCGTTTCTGTCTGCGTACCGGTCTGCGTTTCTGTCTGTGCGCTACCGCCTGGCTGCATTCCGCCTCCTGGAGCGCCCCCATGGCCCATGCCTTCATCCGCGGTGCTGTCTTTTGTCTCATCAGCTGCTGCATTGGCACTTTCTGCACGCTGATCATTGACAGTATTTTCTGTTCCGTCGGCAAGTTCAATTGTAAAATCTCCGGAGGTCTCATCATAGATCGGGGCTTCTGTGGAATTTGTAATGGTAAAACCATCCAGAATCAATGTGACCTTATCCTTGTCACCGGCCGAAATTCTGATCTGGCCTTCTGTCAGTGTACCGGATATCCGGTATGTTCCGGCCTTTGTAATCGTTATAGCGGCACCATCTGCCGTGGCTCCCTCACCGTCAACTGCCGCGGACGTTCCGCTCGCAGTGATTCTGGTTTCTCCCGCTGCAGCCTTTTCAGTAGCGGCTGTGCTTTCCGCAGCTGTCGTTTCCTGTACGGTTGCGGAGGTACTGCTGCTGCCGCAGGCCGATAAAACCGCTGCTCCTGTCATTACAAGCAGCATAAGCGCTGTATTTTTATATTTCATAATTGTTCTCCTTTGTCCGGAACTCTGCCGCATACAATTTCCAGGTTGCCGTTTCTTACCCGGATTTCATCCAGCATTTCCTTTTCTCTCGCACTGTCCTTAAGCTGTATCTGATAAACCAGTTCATAAAGGCTTCCCATATTTACGGTCTTTACCCTGTTCAGTACTGCCGAAATCGTAAATTCCCTGAAAATATCATCAAAAATCCCGCTGTAATCCAGGTTCTCCGGAATTGTGATTTTCAGTTCCTTCAGACTTTCCTTTTTATCATGAATCGGTGCAAAGGACAGGATGCATGCTGCCGCACCGATTACCACTGTCAGGATCACTGCAATGCCGATACATCCCATGCCGGCTGCCAGACCGACCGCCATTGCGAGGAATACGCTGGTGATTTCTCTGGAGTTTCCCGGCACCGAACGGAACCGCACCAGACTGAAAGCACCTGCAACTGCAACTCCTGCACCGAGATTTCCGTTTACCAGCATGATGACCGACTGCACAATGGCCGGCAGCAGAGCCAGCGTAATCAGGAAATTTCTGGAATAATTATTTTTATAGGAATGGAAAAACGCGATTGCGATGCCAAGTATCAGTGATACCAGGAGACAGAGTAAAAAATCCCCTCCTGTCGCGGTGCTTCCTGTAATGATTGAATTAAGCATATTTCACAGCCCCTTTCTGCAATTGTCTGAACTGATACAGTCTGGCGGATCTGCCGACCTCTTCTGCCAGATATCTCTGATAATATTCTCCGTATTTGGAGTAGGATGTCATATAAACAGAAAGCTCTGAAAAAATTTTGACCTCCATCAGAATTTCATTTTCATCAAGAAGCCTGCGCCCGCTGTCTCCTTCTGTTAAATCCAGGCGAATGTCTCTTCCGCGGATATTCCGGTCAAAGGTAACCCGGAGATCGCTGCATTCGCTGCCGGAATAGGCTTCCCGCTCATAGGCGATGTAAACCCTGGCTTTCAGATCCAGATGATTCTTTGTATAGTCAATTTCCCGCAGAATCTGCGAATCCGTCTCCGGATATTCGCCTTTGTAAAAATATTTTCTGGCTTCTGCCATCGTCAGCTCAATTCTTCTTTTATAAACAACACCTTTGTACTTTTTCTTAAGCTCTGCAAAAACCACCGTATCCTCTTCCGGAACGCCGTAAGCTCTGAGTCTGAGCTTTTCTTTATAATCCGGTTTATTAAGAGATTCTCTGATCAAAAGGAAATCTTCTGTGTCAAAATAAATATTGGAAATGGTATAGTTGCTGTAACGGTCCGGAATCATATGACTTTTAAGAACCGGCAGCAGTTTTTCATATTGTTCCGCTGTAAGCAGGTATTTCTTTTCTACCCGTTTAAAATTATTCTGTACCATTCTGTCTCCTCTCTCTGCATTTTTTCAGACATCACTGATTGATCCTGTGATGCCTGTATATTAACAGGCGACGCTGAAATACAGCTGAAAAAGGGAGCCGGAATCTGTGAACAATTTATGTTCTGAAACAATAAAAAAACCGGGTTCCGACACGTGACTGCGTATCAGAACCCGATTCTGTTTTCAGTTATGGAACCTGCCGGCAGAACAGCCGGCAGACCCGTTTCATTCTGTATTAAGATGTATATGTTCCGGTATATCTTACATAGCCGAACGCTTCTTTACCCATATTGCTGATGGAGTCCTCCGCACAGACATTTCTGCTGGAATTGGTCTCATGAATAAAGGTTCCTGTACCGGAATAAATGCCGACATGATAAATACCATCTGCTGTTCCATCATCACTGAAAAAGACAAGATCTCCCGGCCGTACCTGCTCTTTGGTCAGCTTTATACCCGCTGCATACTGTTCTCGTGAGGTGCGGGGCAGCGTAATGCCGGCTGTCCCTGCATAAATCAGCTTTGTAAATCCGGAACAGTCTGTCCCGGAAAAGCTGTTTCCGCCCGATACATAAGGCAGCGCGCCAAGATGCGTCCTTGCCGCATTTACAATGGCACTCGAGGAAGCATTGCTCTGGACACTTTCCGCTTCCGTAAAGCCGGCCGGTCCGAGATAACTGATCATCCCCGACAGTCTGCCGGCGGATCCGCTGCTCTCTGCCGCGGTATCGGAAGCACTGCTGCCGGAAGCGTCATCCGCCGCAGTCAGTGCCGACTCAATTGTTCCTTCCGCTGCCGATACCGGCATTGCCTCCACCGCTGTTCCCTTCATCCTCGCACCGTCCCTGTTGACAAGCTGTCCGTCCGGTGCAGCCGTATCGGTAAGCAGCCAGCCGGCATCATCAAAATAATAGCATTCGTCCTGTCCGTCTCCATTTCCATCGATCCACTGCCAGGCATTTTTGGTGCAGGATCC
>CAZPEW010000190.1:0-5293 GCA_964585695.1 uncultured Lachnospiraceae bacterium | reverse complement strand
CTTATGCATGGAACCGTTCGAGTCCAGATAATACCAGCTGCCGTTGACCAGAGCCCATCCGGTGGCCATCTTGCCGTCGCCGCCGAGCAGATACCAGGTGCTGCCGTCGGTTGTCAGCCAGCCGGTATGCATATAGCCGGTTCCCGGATCAAGATAATACCAGTATCCTCCGATCATCTGCCAGCCGACTGCCTTTGTACCGTTATCCTGAATATATGACCACTGTGTTCCGTTCTGCTGCCAGGCTGCTGCCTGCAAATAACTGTTTTTTCATCTGTCTACCTCCATCTTTACTTCAGACCTATAACATTGGACAAATTGTCCGAATGCGATTCCGGCTGTGCTGCCGGCTGCGGCTGAGGTGCCGCAGTCTCAGGCTTCGGTTTCGGTGCCGCTGCACCGCCCCCGGAGCTGTTTCCTGCACTGCTGCCGCCGGAACTGCTGCCTGCACTGTTTCCTCCTGTACTTCCGCCGGATGTTTTTCCTGTACTGGTTTTACCGCTGCTGCCGGCCGGCTTTTTCGCTGCAGTTCCTGTACTTCCGGACTTCTGCACGTTCTCTTTTGCCGGTGCAGGTGCAGGTCCTGTACTGTATACAAGATAGATCACAGCTCCCTGTCCTACTGCGGTCTCGCCCAGCTGGACCGGTGCCGCTGCCTGTCCGTTTTCTTTTGCTGCTGTTTCCAGACGGAGCAGTGTACCCGCCGGCTGCGGACTTGCTTCCTGCCGGTCCTGTATATCAAGCGCCGCATCCTTTTCCGTCCCATCCGGAGCAGTGATCTTTAAAGTCTGCAGAAATGCCTTTGCCTGATCTGCCGGCTTTCCTACCAGCAGAGCATCTGCTGAAGGTATTACAATACTCAGCTCTCCGAGACTGACGGAAACCTCCACATTGCTGCCTGCCGCTGCCTGTGTACCGGCAGCCGCATTCTGACTGAGGATCGTCCCCTGCGGTCTGTCCCCATATTCCTGCTTCGCCGGATCCAGATAAAGCCCCGCTGTCTGCAGTGCCTGCAAAGCTTCCTCCAGCGTCATACCTGTCAGATCCGGCACTGCGGTAGCCTGTCCCTTCTGGGCATATTCCAGCGGATCCGAAACAATCAGCGTTACTTCCTTATCATTGCCTACACCGGTTCCGGCCTGCAGTTCCTTCTGTGCCTCATCCTGTACGGAAATCACGATACCCGCCGTATAGTTTCTGTGTGCGCTGTCCTTTACAGTCTTATATTTCAGATCTGCCGTTTTGAGAAGCTGCTCCGCCGCTGCCTGCTGCTGCAGAAGTACCGCCGGCAGAGAAACCTGACTGACACCTGCACTGTAATGCAGATAAACGGTATTATCCTGCAGACTGCTGATGGATGCTCCGGGATCCGCAGCCGCTCCGGAATCCGCAGAATCAGCCGTCAGCATCTGGGAAATAACAACATTCTCCAGTACCTGATCCGAATGCTCCTGGATCCTGACCGTCTTGATTCCCAGTTTCTCCGCCTTTTTTTCTGCATCATCGATTTTCATATTGGTAAAACGCGGAATGGTATCCTTTGCTTCTGCTTTGCCCCAGGATGCGGCATCCGGAGAAATCGCACCGGTCATAAACAGTGCAAGAACAATGCCGAGAACCGCTGCTCCGCCGCCGAAAAGCGCTATAACCCAGCGCGGCATTTCAGCTGTTTTATGCTCCTGTGCCCGGACAAAATTGTTTTTCACCTGACTGCTCTGCAGCTGCTGCAGAAACTCCTCCGCAGTTTTTGTACGCCGCTTCACATCGACATTCAGCGCATTCATAATGGCACAGTCTATATTGGACGGCACCCGTACACCCATCTTGCCGGGTGCCTTGAGGGTATCTTTGCGGCTTCTCTCCAGTGCACCCTCCGGTGTAACACCGGTAATTGCCTTATAATAAGAGGCAGCTGTTGCATAGACGTCTGTCCAGGGACCCTGATTGCCATGGCTCTGATACTGCTCCGCCGGAGTAAAGCCTTCCTTGTACAGCACCGTAAGGCTCTTGCTGTGTGTTCCGGAGGCATTTCTCGCTGCGCCAAAATCCAGCAGCTTTACTTCTCCGTTCGTGCACAGGAAAATATTGCTTGGCGCAATATCTCTGTGGATGATTCCTTTCTCATGCACCTTGGTCAAGGTCGTAAGAATCTGTGAGAATATTTCATTCGCATCCTTCAGCGGAATTCTTTTTTCCCGCCGGATTCTTTCCGCCAGCGTCTCCCCTTCCAGAAACTCCATTACAATATATGCCGTACCGTTTGTCTTGATCTGATCAAAAATCTGGACAATCCCAGGCTCACCGCGCATCATGGCAAGCCGTTTTGACTCATCATAGTATTTGCTCAGACCTGCCTCAAACTGCTCTGTCTTTTCCCCGCCGTAAATGCTGATTTCTGTATTTCCGGGCATCCTGGTGGAGAACTCTCCCGGCAGATATTCCTTGACGGCAACCTTTTTTTCCAGTGTCCTGTCCCAGGCTGCATAGGTAATTCCGAAGCCTCCGGCGCCGACCACCTCTCCGATCAGATACCGGTCCGCAAGAACAGTGCCCGGAGCCATATACTGCGGCTCCAGACGTTCTGTTCCGTTAACATGACCGCACTTCGGACAGACATTTCCTGTTTCATATTCTGTAAAGCAATGGTAACAAATCATTCCTGTTCTCCCAAAGTTTCAGCAGAGTTCTTTAATTTTTTCTGTCCTCTGCCTCATTTTTGCTTTCCTGATCCTTCCAGGAAAAACCTTCTCCGCAAAGCGGAACAAACAAAAGCCTGGTTGCACCGATCGTAAGAATGTCTCCCGCCTTGAGTTCCTGGCTCGTCAGCACTACCTTATTGTTGAGATACCACAGTTCCTTGGCCTCGCCCGGAAGTCCGATAAATACATTGCTGACACTGTCAAAAATAATAATGGCATGACGATGTCTGGATACACTTACATCTCCGCTCAGGGCAATATCCGAATCCGGGGAACGTCCGATATAGTTCTTGTTTGACTTTAACTCAAAGCTCTTGCCGTATTCCTTGCCTTTGATGCATACCAGCCATCCGACAACCGGTTCATAGGAAATACTGCTGTTCAGCATATCCACACTGATGGTTCTGTCGTCATCGTCCTGGGCACCTCCTGCAGTAAAGCCCTTGAAGTTGTCGATAACGCCCTGTGAGGGTACATCCGGAACAATCGGCTGTGCCGGTGCCAGACCAGAATCCATGGACACGGTCTCATCATTCATCGGAATTGTCTCTCCCGCTGCAGCAGAGTTGGCGCAATGCGGACACGCCGCATAAACATCCGCATCATAGAAATGGCCCCTCGGGCACTGTATAATTCTGCTCATAACAAAATCCTCCTGTTTGTATGTTTTCAGACCAACGTAAATGCATTCTCACCGCTGCTCAGTGAAATCACCGTACCGCGCTCGCAGCGTACAGGAACGCTTGCAGCAATTCTGCTGCCGTTTTCAAGGAACACACCATTTCTGGAATAATCCGTAACATAATAGCAGTTATCCCTTGAACTGTAGGTGACACCGCAGTGTACATGGCTGACCTTCTCGGAATTAATAACGATATTTACCATATTTGCATTCCGGCCGATCTTTACCTCGCGGTCCGGTTCCATAGGAATGGTTGCACCGGCATATTCGCCTCTGACACCCCGGATTCCGATCGCAGCCGCAGATGCCTGTACCGGTGCACTTACATGATCCACGGTTCTGTCCTGTCCATCCTCAGCAGGTGCAAAATTCTGATCTGCTGCCTGCATCGGCATCGGATTCTCATTATATTTCTCGCACAGGAGGTTCAGATCATGAATCATAATTGCCATATTGACCTGTCTGAAAGGTCCGATCGGAAAAAGCAGCCCCAGAAGAGAAATCAGCAGGAAATACTCTCCGTCAGCATGCATTGTGACCCCGTATGCATCCGCTGCCTTCCGCATACGGTTGCCGTGCTTGTAAAACCAGTACTTTTCATAGATTCCCATTGTCAGAACGCTGAAAATCACAGCGATCAGATAATGCGGCGAATCCTTGGAACTGTCACCGTCAACTGCTGCACAGACCGTATTCATATCCTTAACTGCATTGATATAGAAAATGATCATGTAAACAATATAGGCAAGTATTCCGACTACAATGAGTATCTTGAAAATAGTCAGCATGATAGAAGCCAGGGAAGAACCGTTCGATCCCAGGCCGCCGTAACCGTAACGGCCTCCCATCAGACTGCCCAGTTTAATTGCCCCCATCACCAGTGAAAATATCGTATCCCAGAACATCAGTACCACTACAAAGCCCAGTACGATGCGGAACAACACCGGCAGCCACCATTTCCTGTCTGTTCTTAACAACTCGTTTTCCATGTCCATAATGAATCTCCCTCCATTTTGTCTTGTATTATAAAAAGAACAGGCACTTCATCTGCCTCTCCTCTTTATTCAGATGTAACCTGCCGTTTCAGCGGCTCAGTTTCCTGCTGCCCCTCCGTACACGAGTGCAGGAATCCGTTCTTCAAGGAAATCCCACTCCGGATTGACATCCTCATAGGACTGCATGACTGTGCTGTTGACCGGAAGCCCGCTGCAGCCGCTGGTAAGGATCAGTGCGTTCTCGGCATTATCCGAGAGCATGAAGTCAAGCAGCTGTTCCGCAGCTTTTCTGTTCTTTTCCTCTGCCGTTCTGCTGACGCTGAAAAGATGACTGCCGTTTGCCTTGCTGCCTTCCTCTGCCGTGCTGTCCGTATCTATCGAATACTTTCCTGCCATCTCCTGATTGATCCGGAGATAATCATCCGAGCTTCCTGTATACTTTGCTGTTTTACCCTCCAGGAATTCCCCGAGATCTGCAGCCTCTCCTGCTCCCTGGTCTGCCATGTTGTTTAAATACACCGCAGAAACCTCAAAGCTGAGCGGAATCTGTTTATCCGTCTCCATCACTGCCTGCGCACTGCTGTCTCCGAGGAAATAGCAGGCGGAAGCCTCTGACTGCTTCAGATAATCAAATACACCGTCCGGAGACTCCGCATAGGCTGCCATGTCCTCCTCCGGAAGCGTACTGCTGTCAAACAGCTCCGGCATTTCCGCACCGCCTGTCTTAAAGGCTGTTTCCAGTTCTCCTGCGTATGTATCTGCAGGTTTACCCTCGAGGTGAAGCACTGCCCCGGGATATGCCTTCTGAAATTCCGAAACCATTTCCTGCATTTCCGCATCTGTATAACCGGCCGATGCTGTACTGTCCTCCTCCCGGAGCGGATACCACACATCCAGAACGGCCCCGTCCGGCGATG
>CAZPEW010000189.1:4964-5312 GCA_964585695.1 uncultured Lachnospiraceae bacterium | reverse complement strand
GCGGATGGCTGAGGTTGCCCTCAAGGATGCGGAGGGGCTGCAGACGTTGCGGACTCTCGCGGAAAACATGGCCTGGCTGATCCGGTCGGTCGAGGCCGGCAGACAGGCCGGTATCAGTGCACCGGTTTATGAAGCAAAGCAGTGGACCAATTTTATCCGGTAGTTTTACATTTTGACTCTATTATCCAGGAGGCTTCAAGTGGCGCTTTCACAGATTATCCTGCAGCTGCTCGGCGGACTTTCCGTCAGTATCCGTATATTCCTCATTACACTGGTGTTCTCGCTTCCGCTCGGACTGCTGGTGTCCTTCGGAAGGATGAGCCGGAACCCGCTGGTTTCGGCAATTAC
>CAZPEW010000189.1:0-4954 GCA_964585695.1 uncultured Lachnospiraceae bacterium | reverse complement strand
AATGCTTATATCAGTGGAGATATTCTTTTTGACACTGTTGTTTTCATTGCCACTGGGACTGGTGGTGGCATTTGCGAGAATGTCAAAGGTAAAACCGATACAGCTGTTGGCGAAACTCTACATATCGATCATGAGAGGAACGCCGCTGATGCTCCAGCTGATGGTGGTGTATTTCGGACCGTATTATCTTTTTAAGATCAAACTGAGTCCGACGTATCGTGACAGCGCGGTTTATATCGGTTTCATCATCAACTATGCAGCTTATTTTGCGGAAATTTACCGCTCGGGGATCCAGTCGATGCCGCGCGGGCAGTATGAAGCAGCGGAGATTCTGGGATATTCCGGTTCCCAGAGCTTCCTCCGGATCATCCTGCCGCAGGTCATCAAGCGGATTCTTCCGTCCATTACCAATGAGGTTATTACGCTGGTAAAGGATACGTCTCTGGCCTTTTCCATTTCCGTCATGGAAATGTTTACAACGGCAAAGGCGCTTTCCTCGAGCCAGACATCCATGGTGCCGCTGATTGCAGCCGGAATTTTTTACTATATTTTCAACTTTATCGTGGCTTTTCTGATGGAACATCTGGAAAAGAGCATGGATTATTACAAATAATAGAGGATGAAACAGATGAAGCTTCTGGAAATGAAAAATGTACGAAAGACTTTCGGCGAGCTGGAGGTACTGAAGGACATCAGCTGTTCCGTGGATGAGGGCGAAATAGTATCCATCATCGGACCGAGCGGTTCCGGCAAGTCCACGCTGCTCCGCTGCGCAACGCTCCTGGAGAGGATGGACGGCGGATCTCTTTCATATGAAGGAAAGGTTATTGCAGAGAACGATGCCGGAGGACACAGTGTCTATAAGGATAAAAAGACGCTGCATGATGTAAAATCCATTTACGGACTTGTTTTCCAGAATTTCAATCTTTTTCCGCACTGGACGGTGCTGCAGAATGTTACGGATGCGGTTGTCCATGTACAGAAAAAATCCAGAGAAGAGGCAGCAGCCATCGGCATGGAGCTTCTGACCAAGATGGGACTGCCGGACAAGGCGGACGCCTATCCGTATCAGCTTTCCGGCGGGCAGCAGCAGCGGGCAGCCATAGCCCGGGCACTGGCCCTGAATCCCAAGGTGCTCTTTTTTGATGAGCCGACAAGCGCACTTGATCCGGAGCTGACCGGAGAGGTGCTGAATGTAATCAAGTCCCTTGCGTCTCTCCATATTGCAATGGTCATTGTCACGCATGAGATGACATTTGCAAGGGATATCTCCGACAAGGTTATTTTTATGGCGGACGGCGTGATTGTATGCGAGGGTACGCCGGAGGAGGTATTCAGCTCCGACAATGCGCGGATGAAGAGCTTCCTCGGCAGATACCAGGGCATGCTGTAGCTGCCGGAATTCTCCGGCTGTCAGAATTCTGCAGTTTTTGAAGAACGGGTTTCTTGTGCAACCCGGCAGCTTGTGTTAATATGATTCCATAGATTGCCATGACCGGTGCCGCCGGGATGCGGAGCAGCGTGAGAGAAGGATTTATGGGAAAACACGGCAGAAAAAAAGATAAAAAAGAAAAGAAACTGAAGAAGCTCAAAAAGTTAAAAAAGATGGAGCTGAAAGTCACAAAAACGGAAATTCCGGATATTGCGGGAACGGAAAAATCTCCGGAGACAGACAACAGTGCAGAAAAGGATGTGCCTTTGCAGGAAACATCCTCTTTTTCGTCTGCGGAAATCCGTGAAGCGGTGGAAAAGAGTGCTGCAGAGCCTGCGGAAATCCGTGAAACGGCGGACAGGAGTGCTGCAGAGTCTGCGGATAAAGCGGATACTGCGGAGAGAACTGCCGCAGACCTGAAGAAAATGGCCGGGAATGTACAGGAAAAAGCGGAGAATGTAAAGGAAAAGGCCGGGAATGTTTATGAAAACATCAAGGAGGAAGCAGACCGGCGGACAAGAGATGTGCGTACAGAAAGCAGGAATCTTTTCCAGGAAATGAAGCTGATCTGGCAGGCGTATTTTGCGGATCCGCAGGAAACCCTGAATGCACAGCTTCTGGACAGAGAGCACAACGCTGCATGGGCTTATTTTGTACTCAGTGCCGTATGTATGGCGCTGATCGGATTTCTGATTGACGGCATGCAGAGCGGAATCCGCCTGTCGGTGATTTATGTGCTGATCTCTTTCTGCTATCCGCTTGCGGCGGCACTTCTTTCCAATGCAGAGCGCAGGATAAGCCTGGCGGATATTTTTCCCGTATTCTGGACTGCAAACCTGTTTATTTATGCCGTGCATGCATTTTCTGCAGCGGCGATGCTGCTGGGACTCTGGTTTCTGGCACTGGCGGCAGAACTGCTTGCGCTTCCGCTTTCATTTGTGTTTTCATATATTGCAACACTTTCCATCTGCGGCTGTGATACAAGGAGAGCGGTCCGGACAACTATTTTTACAGTATTCAGTCTGATGCTGCTGCTTACGGTGCTTCTGTTTTTCTTTGTGGCGTTCAGCATCCTGAACTCGGCATTCGGGCAGATGATGGAGGGCGGATTCAGCTTAAAGGCAGTACTGGAGTTCCTGTCTGCCTATATCCGGTAGGAAATGCAAAAATGTGATTATAATGGTTGCGTATTAACCTAAAAGAATTTATAATGGTAAGACATTATTTAAGGGCATGGCAGAGATTCTTCTGGCCTATGCATTTTTAAGGAGGATATTTATGAAGAAAAGAATTTTATCAGCAGTGATGGCATTTGCAATGGCAGCATCACTCGCAGCCTGCGGCGGTGCATCCGCTACAGCAACTACGGCAGCTCCGTCTGCAGCGTCATCTGCAGCTGAGACAACAGCAGATGCCGGCAAGGCAGAAACAACAGCAGCTGCAACCGAAGCGGTTGCAGAGACAACAGCCGCTGCTGCAGCAGCAGCCGGCAAGGATGCAAAGGATGTCAAGATCGGTATCGTTACAGATGTCGGCGGCGTTAATGACGGTTCCTTCAACCAGTCCGCATGGGAGGGTCTCCAGAGAGCCATGAAGGATCTCGGAATCCAGGGAAGCTACTATGAGTCCAAGACAGATGCAGATTATGCACCTAACATTGAGAACTTCATTGATGAGGATTATGACATGATCATCTGCATCGGCTATGCACTTGCAGATGCTCTTAAGGAAGAAGCAACAGCAAATCCGGATGTCAAGTTTGCCATCGTTGATGATGCAAGCAATGCAGACCTTCCAAATGTAACCTGTCTGATGTTTGAGCAGGCACAGGCATCCTACCTGGTAGGATATGTTGCAGGACTTACAACAAAGTCAAATACCGTAGGTATCGTACTCGGCATGTCCACAGATACCATGAACCAGTTCGGCTACGGCTATACAGCAGGTGTGCTTGATGCAAATCCTAAGGCAAAGGTTCTCCAGAACAATGCCAACTCTTTTGCAGATACTGCAGCCGGCAAGACAGCAGCAAACAACATGGTTGCACAGGGCGCAGATGTAATCTTCCATGCAGCAGGCGGCACAGGCCTCGGCGTTATCGATGCCTGCAAGGAAGCCGGAATCTGGGCAATCGGTGTTGACTCTGACCAGAGCTCCATCGCACCTAAGACCATTCTTACTTCTGCTATGAAGAGAGTAGACAATGCAGTTTATGATGCAGCCAAGGAAACCCTTGAGGGAACCGTAAAGGCTGGCGTCAAGACATATTCACTTGCTGATGAGGGTGTTGATATTGCACCTACAACAGATAACATTGCACCGGAAGTTCTTACAAAGGTAAATGATGTCAAGGCAAAGATCATTTCCGGCGATATTGTTGTACCGCAGACAAAGGCAGACTTTGAGGCAAAGTACGGCAATGTTTATGAGCTGGATGACTGATTTCCGGTTCATCCCCTGAAGACAGGCATGTTATTCCATCGGGCAGGTTTTCCTGCCCGATTCCTATCTCCGGGTATTTGAATCCGGGAGAGCCATCCCGGACTGAAATATCTGCAGAAAGGCTTAACGCAGGAGGTATTGCGATGAAAAGTATTTCAATGGAACGTGTAGAGGAAGTACGCAGGACGATGCTGGACACAGTTAAGAGTCCGACACTTACGCATGAGCAGAAGGTTGCCAATATGGCCAATCTTGCGGATTCGCTTCTGGAGGTAATGGACCTCCCGGAGGGACTCGGAGAGCTTCTGGATCAGCCGATTGACCGGCAGTGCATCTGCGATCTGTCAGAGGGCCATGCGCCGCTGCGTCCGAGATATATTGTTCCGGACTACGGAAAGTTCATGAGAGAGGGCAGCAGTTTCCTGCAGCTGGACCCGCCGAGGGATCTCTATGAGGCAATCAACGGCCTGGAGATCTTTTACAAGCATGTGCCGAGTGTTACCAATTACCCGGTTTATGACGGCGCACTGGATCAGCTGCTGGATCCGTATGTACAGGATATGGATCATGATCTTGCAAAAAAGATGATCAAGCTTTTTCTGATCCATATGGACCGGACAATCCTGGATTCCTTTTCACATGCAAATATCGGTCCGGCAGCAAGCAAGGCAGGCTCGCTGATTCTGGAGGCGGTTGCGGAAATGCAGGATGCAGTGCCGAATCTTACCATGAAGTATGATGAGGACATCACATCGGATGCATTCGCACTCGAATGCATCCATGCAGCACTGCACAGCGCAAAGCCAAGCTTTGCAAACAATAAGATGTTTACGTCCGAGCTGGGAGAGGATTATGTGATCGCGTCCTGCTACAACGGACTGAAATACGGCGGCGGTTCCTATACACTGGTCCGCCTGATCCTCGGCAATATTGCAAAGAGAGCAAAGGACACGGAAGACTTCCTTAAGAATCAGCTCCCGTATGTATGCGGAATCCAGGCAAAGTACATGGATGAGCGGATCCGTTTCATTGTGGAGGAGAGCGGATTTTTTGAGAATAACTTCCTGGCAAATACCGAAA
>CAZPEW010000188.1:0-5315 GCA_964585695.1 uncultured Lachnospiraceae bacterium | reverse complement strand
ATTGAAGAGATGAACCTGAAACGCCACATCGGGTTCAGGATTGGAGAAAGTATCTGGTTGTAATTATTATACAGAGAAAATAGATGCATACACTTGATACACCCCAAAATAATAATTGACTTAATTATATTTTAAAAAACAAAAAAGATAACTTTGCATAATATTATTAAGAGATGACCCTTGAATCGTTGTTTAATAAAAACCTAAAAGTTATGGGATTCCAAGTTATTCAAAATAAAGAGGCTGTAAGAAGAAACATCAAATGCTAGCCAGTCGACTTCATGTTTGAATTAACAAAAGAGATATTTGATGATACTTATTTAGCTCTATCTCAATTAGCAGACAAGCAAAATATGTGATACAAAACAAAAAGACGTAGCCCTATCGGATTCACTCATTATACTGATATATAATAATCAAGTGAATCAATCATATAAAACGTTTATGTTGGATTATCCTACAAGAGATAACACGAACTGATATAATTACTAATTAACGCCACAAAGCTATCCGAACTTTTAAATAAAATAAAACATAATGAGTAATGAGACATTGATTATATTAGGGAATGGTTTTGATTTAGATTTAGGTCTTAACACTTCATTTAGAGATTTCGTGAGATCTTTTCTATTTCAAACAGCTCCTGAAGTCCCCTTAATTAAAAAAATCAAAATAGAAGAATGGAGCGATTTAGAGAGAGTACTTAGAGACGCCATTCTTGAATATGCAGAAAGTCCAACGGTTTCTTTACTTGAAGACATTACATACACATGGCTCGTCATTCAGCAAAGATGGGCAAGGTACATCTCAGAAATAACCGAATTAAAAGAAATTAATATAAAAAGAGATTCTTACGCATACCAATTAATGCAAAAGACTACGGACACATCTAATTGGTACTCATTCAATTATACAGACCCCTTCTATTTATGCAATATTTCAGAACAGATGCAACCAACATATCTACACGGATCATTCACACCAAGGGAATATACACAAAAATCAAACCTTATGTTCTTAATTCCAAAAAATTTAATTATTGGCATAGATTCAAATGTCCCATTATCAATAATGAACAACAAAAGAATAAGACATATTATAAAAATAAAACATCCAGAATATAAAACAACAGAACTTTCACAGTCTCTGAAAAGTTCTCGTAATATAATATTATTTGGACATTCATTGGCTATAACAGATTCTGATTATTTTAAAGAATTCTTTTATAGTATTATTAATGGAGAATTAAGAAAAAAAAGAATCTTTATCATCACCTATGATAGTTGCAGCCTAGAAAAAATTAAAGAAAACATGAAAGAATACAGCATTGACTATTACCAATTATTACGCTCTGATGTTGAAGTAATACCTATATTCACAAAGAGCAACACTGGCTACAATGATTTTAAATATATATTAAATTTAGTCAGTCCATAATAATTCACTAGTTTCCTTTAAATTAGATACAAACTAACGATTTATCAAACAATATCGTAAAAAAAATAAATTAATTTTTGACATTATTAAAGCTCGTTTTATCTAACAATAAGAGACTCCGAATCTACAAAAAAAACACAAATCGAACATCTCAATTCCATATAAGATTGGAAATAACACTAGTCGGTAAGTTATAATAGCTACACGGTTCTGTATCCGAACTTCGCCTCATAAGCCCGATAACCTTTTTATCTTAAGGTGAGCCTTCGACCATTTAAAGAATAGCTAAACGAGTCACCTCATCTTAATAAAGGCTAGCAACATCAAGTGCAGACACTATTCTTTTTAAATCCAAAAACAATACTAAAGTGCGTACCAATGTTTGTAATATGCAATGTAAACCTATAAATAAATGGGAAGATTTGTATTCTTTTGATTTATTTTTAGGTTCTCATCTCTCATATAGTTATTAATGCATTGAAGTCCCAGATAATTTCATACAATTATAAATTACACTATCTACCTTTTCAGTCAGTTCGAAAAAATCCCAATACGCTTCTCTTACCTCTTTTGTTGAACGTTCAATTGTTTTTATTGGCTCTGGATAATTAGTCCAATCTATTTTATCTCTCCTTATCTGTACACTCCCTTTATTTATAGAGGCATAGATCGTATCTAGATATATAGAATCATCCGTTTCGAATCCTGTCTCAAGTATAACTTTATAATTTAAGATTAACATGTGAGATTTATCATCTAATTGAGAAGCACCTAGAGCTTCCTCTTTTCTGTGCGCGTAAATATCCCTTGCGCTTTCTAAATCTTTTTTCAATTGGCATAATTCATCAAATTCCTTATATCCATCTAATTTATATGAATATTTATAATATGCCTTTGTGACATCTTCTATTGCCTTTTCATATATTGGAAAGAAAAGATAATCACATGCTTTAATCGTTTCCACTCCATTAAGCTTAGCCTTTTCACAAGAAATTGAATCCATCAATTTAACAGATGAAATTCTTTTAAAAGATAAAAAGAGAATCTCCTTTTCATTTTTTAGAATTTCTTTTTCAATTTTGTTTTCCACACTATTACATGATATAAATATAACACCAATCATAATAAAAATACATTCTTTCATACCATTATATTTTATATAAAACATCTATTAATCGCTTATTCGAAACCTAGAGTGCATATTTATGCGATAACAGTTATTTGATCTTTTACACTGATTTGATTTGCAAATCTATTATTTATTTCTTAAAATCTCTCTTTTAAATCAAAACGATTTAATAAGTATACTTTCAATCAAACACCACATCAGTAACAACTTCGCCTCAAGTCATATCATACCATATACTTACGACAAACAATCCTTAATTTGCTAAAGTTAATATTAACGCTCTATAGATAACTTCCATTCATACGCTCAATATTATAAATTAATAATAATACATGTCGTGCAGATTTCAATGCAAATTCTATTGTTTAACAAAAAGAAACACATATCTTTGTATTTCTATATAAATAAATAATAGCATTTGCTATTATTCTTGAGCTGACAAAATCGCCAGATTTAATCAGCAATCCCAATTAACAATAGTAAATGCTCACGTACAGCGTGGGCTTACTTGTTTGGGGTTGGGTGTTTGGCAATACCAGTCAGTCGTCAAACGAGTATAGTCCCACGCTTTTTTTTATTGTGGCAGTGGAATATAGACAGAATTTATTAACTAATTGTTTAATCATAAAAAAACAACATGAAAAAGCTCTTAATCCTATTATTAGCATTATTTGTATGTGTAAGTACAAATGCACAAGTAAAAAAGATTGTAACCAAACAACAAAAAGCAGAAATGTTAATAAAGAAGTTTATGAATCAAAATCTTAATGACTTTAAAAGTTATGAACCTATCGAATATTCCAAAATTGATACACTTAAAAGCCTATTCATCCATACAGAACTTCAAACTTCATTGATGAATTTGGCTAATTTAGCAATGGCTTATTATGAGAAATCGGATGCTGAACTAAATCTTGGCAACTACCAATCGCAAAGAGAAAAACTCATTCCCATAGCTCGCGAAATAATAAATACTTCAAAAAAATACAGAGAGGGCTATCCTAAAATAGGAATAGGTTGGGTAATTAATCACAAATGTAGGTCAAAAAATAAAATAGGAAATTTAAAGTTGGGTACGTGGACTTTTGGATTTGATAAAAACATTGAAAACATTATTTATATGAGCTCTGAGTTCCCTGAGGGTAAAAAAGATATATCCACAGATTTGTTATTAAATAGCAATAAACTTATAAATGCTACAAAAGATATAATAAGCACCATTCTTAAATACTCAGATGAATTAGAAAAAATAAAAAAGGACCTTTATCTTTAATATAAAAAATAATTTTTATTAATTGTTTAATCTCCTATATCTCAAAACAACGGATATAGGGTATTTGCTCTACATATAGACCTTTTAGGCACATTCCCTTCAAGGTGAAGTACAACATCACAAAAAAGAAGATATTGCAAAATATGCAATCATGGAGCAATAAAAAAGCTATCACTCAACATCAAAAAGATAAAATACAAAAAGAATATACACTATTAGCTTCTGAAAATAATATATTTCTTGAATGTATAACCAACAAAGGAGTTTACCATACTACTAATTTTTAGAAAAAGATGGAATAAGATATACACTACTAATCTGAAACGACAGCCACAATTGGCAATACATCAAAATGCCTTTGTCATTCAATGCCTGATTGGCTGTCATCTGCCGGATCTGACTATAATCACAAAAGGCAACTTAAACTAATAAAGTAATTAAATATATCCCAAGTAAAACCAAAGAAGGCAACCGCTAACGGTGCGTGTCCACTGAGCATTACGGTACAAGTGATTGTCGCACGATACAAAAATCGCGAGGGTAATAAATTTCGGAGCAGAAATACAACGTAGCCATCAAGCGAATCCTTAAAACAGCATAACTGAAACGAATGGTAACGGTCATTAATTCCACCGCCAGAGAAGAAGAAAAACGAGTACTGAACGAGATAGCATCGTCACACTTGGCACAAAAAAACTCTGTCAGCAACCTCTACGAACAAGTGAAAGCCCCAATCTCGTTAGATCACTCTGCGAACACAAGGATGATAACAATACTTTTGCACGCTACCGAGAGATTTACAACAAAATGGAAAGAATAGTTAGTTGATTTGTCGCAGTAATATGACATTAAAACAAACATAAAAACTCACTTTTAATTTATACAAACGGTTATACTATTTGATTTTAAAAGTATTGCGAGTTCAAAATAAGAAAACACAAAAGGCTTGTAATAAAGTTGATACTAACAACTTTATTACAAATAACAAACGAACATATCAATACTGTAATATCACGCAGTGATGCACTAAATAACAGATTGGTCGCAATATAGACTGCTCATCCGAGTTCATAATTCCGATAAACGAGAATACAACGAACTTGAAACCTTAAACAACAACTGGACTGGTAGAGAATTGGAACGATAGATAAATTCAGAGTTGTATGAGCGATTATTGCTAAGTAATGAAAAGAAAGCAATTTTTGAGATTGCTCGTAGAGAGAGTATTCCTGATTCTCCGGGAGAAATCATTAAAGATATGGTGTTTGAGTCTCTTGGACTGAAACGAGAAGATGGGATCATACCTACATCCTGAGGGGCTTTGATTGATAATCTTTATCTTTGCCTCAAAGACTGATAAAAATTGAAATCTGTTTTGAGAAAAAAAAATGACTCGTGCGGTAAATAAAGTAGTCCGTACTTCAAAACATAAAACTGAATCCTTTCTTCTGCGAAGCATCAAACCGCTCAATTTCT
>CAZPEW010000187.1:0-5430 GCA_964585695.1 uncultured Lachnospiraceae bacterium | reverse complement strand
CCGTCCATCTTTGGCATCATTACATCCAGGATAATCAGTGCTATATCCTTCTGTCCGAAAAAAACATCAATTGCCTGCTCACCGTCAGCTGCTTCCACAACATCAAAGTCCTTTATTTTAAGGAAATCCGAAATCAGCTTTCTCATGCGGTCTTCATCGTCAACTACCAGAACCTTAAGTCTTTCCATGGTTTCTCCCCTGTTTTCCTTCTTTTGCAAATCTTAACTGATTTGTTTTTAATGTAACGCCTTTTTGTGATCGAAATGTGAATTACAAGGCTGTTACTTTTTCCGCAATCATACGAAGCATTGCATCCTGGTTCAGCGGTTTGGTCAGATAGCCGTCCATTCCCGCTTCCTTCGCTTCATGGAAGCTCTCATCAGAAGCATCCGCTGTCATGGCAATGATCGGCACCGTCTTTGCATCCTTGCGGTTCAGGCTGCGTATGGTTTTTGCAGCGGTCATTCCGTCCATCACAGGCATCCGGATATCCATTAGAACCGCATCATATGTATTGACCGCAGAATTTCTGAATTTATCAGTGCCTTCCAGTCCGTTTCCGGCTGCATCCACAGTCATACTGTACTTTTCCAGAATCGTAACCGCAATTTCCCGGTTCAGTTCATTATCCTCACAGAGGAGAATTCTCCTGCCGGCCAGTCCGGCTGTATTTACAGCGGCTGGTCCGGAAAGTTCTTCCGCACCGCCTGCTGCCTCCGGAAAATGCAGACGCACAATAAACTCTGTTCCCTTCCCGACCTGACTTTTCACTTCAATTGTGCCGCCCATCAGACTCACGATCTGTTTCACTATGGACAGGCCGAGCCCCGTTCCGACCGATTCGTAGCCCGGCCTCTTTTCCTGCGTAAACGGCTCGTAAATATGAGGAAGGAATTCCTGTGAAATTCCGATTCCGTCATCCCGGACGGAACAGCAGAACATCGTCTGTTCTGCCTGCTGCTCATCCCATATCCTTACCAGGATGTGCCCTCCTGCCGGCGTATATTTCACAGCATTGGAAAGAATGTTTAAAAACAGTTTCTGCAGATTCAGTTCATCGGCAAAAACCACACGCGGACGATACCCCGATTTATCAACAGAGAGCGTTATATTTTTCTGTGCCGCCGCAATGCGGATGGTTTCTATGATCTCCCTGCCAACTTTTTCTGTCGATACCGCCTTCGGATGCAGCTCAAATTTCCCGCTGCTTACCTTGGAAATCGTCAGCGTATCATCAATCAGCGAATTCAGCAGCTGACCGGAAAACCTGATCTTTGCAATGTATTCATCCTTCCTGCCGATAGTGTCCGCACTTGCTGCAAGATCCGAGAAACCGATGATTGCATTCAGCGGTGTACGCATATCATGACTGATATTGGCAAAAAAGCTGTTCCTGTCTTCAGCATTCTTTTCAATGGCTTCTACCTGCAGCTTCCGCTTCTCTGTCTCTGCCTGCGCGGTCAGCACGGCAGTACGCTCCTGCTGACGCCGTCTCAGCAGAAGCAGCGCCCAGATCAGAAACAGGACAAGGAACAGCAGCACGGAAAAGACAGCAATCACGAGGGTCGGCGGTACGCGCGCAATTGTTGTTTTCAGATCATTTTCCGGCAGGGTATCATTCGTTACGATACCGGAAAAGCTGCCTCTTGTACTGGCAATACGTTTATTTAATATGGAGCAGAGGATCTGATTGTCATTATCTACCGCTCCGCACAGGTTGGAGGAAGCACCCGGAACAGGAATCAGGCTGTATGTACTTGAATTTTTCTGATTAATGATCCAGGTTGCACTGGGAAGTCCGATCAGGATGGCAGACACTTCGCCGTGCTCCATTGCTCTGATGCACGATGCAGCATTTTCATATTCTTTTACTTCCGCATCCGGAAATTCCTGTGCAATACGCCCCGAAAGAGAACCGGCCGCACGTTTTTTAACCGCGAGGTTCTTTACCTCGGACCGGTTCCGCCCTGATTTTGTAAGCAGAATGCTGTTGAATTCCGCAAAGCTGTCTGTCAGAACAAGCCCGTAATTCTGCGATGAGATGATACCGCTGCTGTATATTCCAAGTAAATCCGCTTCACCATTTTTCACTGCGGCAATGGCATCTTCCTGGGTTTCATATTCTGCATAGCGGAACTGGAAACCTGTATTCTCCGCGACAAGCGCATAATAATCCGGAATAATCCCGCGTTTGCTTCCGTCAGATGCTTTATCATAATAAGGCGCATCGCCGCTGATCACAGCCACAGTCAGCTCAGGATGGGCTTTAATATATTCTTTTTCAGCTGCTGAAAAAGGCAGTGCATTCACACTGAATTTTTCTTCATACTTGTTTTTGATATCTGACAGGAAATACGGATTCACAGAAAGCAGCTGCGCAAGCGCATCATCAACCTTGTTTTTAAGTGCCGTGTCATCCTTGCGGAACACATAATAAAAGGCTTCCGGGAGGAACTTCATTATTGTACTCAGCCTGGCTGAATCTCCGACACTGTACGCAGCAGTATATACTTCCGCATCAATCTGATTCTCCAGCAGAGCGGACATCATCTGCGTGCTGTCCTGAAACTCTGTGATTTCAGGTGTGACGTTCTGTTTTGCACACCACTCCCTGAATCCGGCATTGCTGGCATAGGATGCTACAACGCCGACACGCATTTTTGATATCTGTTCGATATTTCCGTAATCCCACCGGTCATCATCTGCCCGTACCGCCAGCGTGCTGCTCGTGCTGCCGGTCGCTTCATCCGTAAAAAGATATGCATTCTCTCTTTCCGGTGTCTTTATAACATCCGCAACGATGTCATATCTTCCGCTGTCCAGACCGCCCAGGAAATCCGGATCCGTGGACGAATCTATAAACTGAAGATCAAAGCCGGCCTTCTGGGCTATGCTGATCATGCACTCTATATCCAGACCGCTCCATTCACCGGAGTCATCCTGATCGGCATAGGTTGTGTTGTTCAGAACAGCAACTTTGACCGTCTGCCTTCCGCTTTCCTCTGCATAAGCCGGAAAAAGTGCCTGTGTTCCCATACATACAAGCAGGAGAAAACAGACAACAATTTTCAAAGCCTGCATTTTTTCCTTCATATCTGCATCCTCTTTTCAGCTGATATCGGCATTTCAGGCAAAAAAATATTTAACTATAAATTAATTTAATTATAAGTGTATTGCTGCAAATTAGAAACAATAATTTCTATTTGTTTTTTGTATATGCTTAACGGCCTGCACCTTCTTTTATAAATCTGGACGGACTGATTTTTTTGCTGTAGCGCGTTCTGGTGACATACATATGGATTTCTTCCTTCGCACGTGTTGCCGCAACATAAAAAGCTCTGCGCTCCTCCTCGATTTCCTCCCTGGAAACAGCCTTTTTAAACGGTGTTACTCCCTCACAGACATCCGTCAGGTGAACAATATCAAACTCCAGACCTTTTGACGAATGATAGGTCATGAGATGTACACCATGTTCATCTCTGCCTTTTCTGCTCTCTTCCTGCAGTCTCTCTCCATAGGCTTCAATATACCGGAGCCACTCTTCTTTGTCCGG
Source organism: uncultured Lachnospiraceae bacterium (assembly GCA_964585695.1). Classification (GTDB taxonomy): domain Bacteria; phylum Bacillota; class Clostridia; order Lachnospirales; family Lachnospiraceae; genus Oribacterium. The sequence continues at coordinate 1,877 of CAZPEW010000187.1, read as the reverse complement.
ATGACTGGCCGCTGCCGCTTCAATCTCATCCATTATGTCACAGAACGGTTCCATTTCTGCATGATTCTGCCTTGCATAATCCCGGAGAAATGCTTCATAGCCTGTTTTCCTGCGAATGTAGACCAGCGCGGCTGCTGTCGGAAGCGTTTTTATGAAAAGAAGATCTGCCCGCAGCGCCTCGATGCTACGGCACATCGCTTGCCTGCCGCGGTAATACTGAAGCAGCATCTCAAAGCTTACGTTTCTTCCGCGCAGCGCATCTCTGGAAAGATACCGCAGCGGTTTGTTCATAATCCGGATCAGATCCGTCCTGTTTCCTCTGCCTGCAGCAATCGAAATATAGGCAATAAGATCCTTTGCAATAAAATGCTCATATATGTTCTGTACGTGATCTTTTACGGTAAAAGGTATCCGGCATCGGATCAGTTCCGCTATGAGCGGGCGGATCATGGCATTGGCACGATAAAGTACCGCTATACTGTCCGGATCCCGCCCGCGGGCAATTTCTCCGGCAAGGATCCCGGTCAGAAGTCCGTATTCCTTTACAGCATCCTCCGTTGTATGCAGAAGCACCCTGCCGCCTCCGCCCTTTACCGCACGGATGTCCTTGTCAAACCGCTGCCGGTTGCAGGAAATCAGATTGCCGGCAAAAAGAACAATTTCCTCCCTGGATCTGTAATTCTGCGAGAGCAGGATCTGCTTTGCCTCTGGATAGTCTCTCGCAAAGCCAAGCATGATTTCAGGATGCGCCCCGCGGAAACGGTAAATGGACTGATCGTCATCTCCGACTGCAAATAGATTTCCTTGTGGCTGTGCCAGCATTCTGACGATTTCATACTGGATCCGGTTGATATCCTGGAACTCGTCTACAAGAATAAACGGATAATGCTCCTGCCAGGTGCGCAGCACCGCAGGCGATTCCTTGAAAAGCCTGTAACAGCGGAGAAGCATATCATCAAAATCCAGAAGTCTCCTCTCCTGCAGCATCCTCTCATATCCGGCTGCAATCCGCAGGAACTGACCGGTATCCAGGATATGTGATGTGAATTCTTTGCTGATATCTGCTTTATATCTGGATATTTCGCCCGTCAGGAGCCTGAAAAAATCCGCATCATAGCTTGCATCAATCCGTTCGTTCCCGACCAGTTCCCGCAGAATCTGAAGCCGGTCATAATCAGTAACAATGTTCTGCTGCGACAGATGATACTGATGACAGAGCATGGAAAAAAAGACGGAGTGGAAAGTCCCGAAGGCAACGCTGCCGTCTTCCGCCCTCTTATCTGCCGCAAGCATTTTCCGGAACCGCTGTTCCATCTCCGATGCTGCAGCCTTTGTAAATGTAATAACCAGGATATTTTCCGGCGGAATGCCGGTTTCCATCAGATACAGAATACGCTGCGTTATGACGGTCGTCTTGCCGGATCCTGGTCCTGCCAGTACCAGTGCCGGTCCTCTGAAATGACGGATCGCCCGCAGCTGATCATAAGAAAAGCTCATGAAGACATTGTAGCATACATCTCCATGAGCTTCTATAAAAATAATTATAATCAGGACAGTCTGGCAAGTCCTGCCTCTATCCGGCGGAGCGATTCCTCCTTGCCGAGGATCTCCATGATTTCTGTTGCACCTGCCGGTGTCATCTGGCGTCCGGAAAGCGCAATACGGATCGGCCACATAATAAAGCCTGTCTTGTATTCCTTCTCCTTGCCGAATTCCGAGAGCAGCTGGAACAGCGCGTCATTCGAATAATTCTCCTGCGCCCGGAGGATCGGAAGCACTTCTGTGAGAAGCTGTTTTGCGTTCTCAAGCGTAGTCTTGGACTTCTTGTTGACATAAAGAGCTGTATCATACTCCGGTACGGCTTCAAAGAAATCAAT
>CAZPEW010000186.1:1647-5490 GCA_964585695.1 uncultured Lachnospiraceae bacterium | reverse complement strand
TAAACTGACCGCTGCGGATGCACTTTTTCTCATCAATTACGCAGAGACCGTTCTCATCATAGGTAATTGCATTGACCGGGCACGGCTTGCGGCAAGGTCTGACAAGATGCGCAATGGCACCGTAAGGACAGGCCTTGGCACACATACCGCATTCCTTGCACTTGTTCGGATCGATATGGGCACGGGTGTCTCCCATGGTAATGGCTCCGAAATGGCAGCTGTTCTGGCAGGCTCTGCCGAGGCAGAGACGGCAGTTGTCTGTTACTGAATAGGAGGACAGCGGACACTCCTCGCATGCCGGATCAATGACCTGGATAATGTTTCCGGTATGCTTCATCGGACTCGCATCCTCATTGCAGGCAAGCCGGATTCTCCATCTCAGAATCTCTCTTTCCTTGTAAACACAGCATCTCCACGTCGAATGAGGTCCCGGAGAAATCTCATAGCAGAGCTCCTCCTTGGACTTTTCATTCAGATTGTCCGCCCATTCCCGTCTGCAGAGACCCTCAATGACTCTGTGTTTCAGCTCTACAGCGCCCTTGTCATTCGTTACCATTGTTCCCCTCCTGTACAGAAAAAATAATATGAGTTGCCCGGCAGATGAGCCCTTACATTGCCTGTCAGTAATTCACACCGGTTACCTTCCAGCCATCATTCGTCAGATTGAGGATGATGTCCGGCTTCTCTCCATTCGCACTGAGAACCAGTCCTGCCTCTCTCTTTTCAAGATCCATCAGGTCTGTGCTCAGAACGGAATCCTTCAGCTCCTGGGTAAAGAGCTTGTCCGCCGTATAGTTCTTTTTAAGATCCTCGGCAGTTGCCACTGTCTTGTCATCAAGGCCGATGTAAACCGGATAGCTGCAGAGATCTGCGAATGAATCCATGTCGTCCATCTGCAGTGCAAGAATGACGCTTCCGGCTGCTGCAAGTCCGTCCGTATCCTCTGCCTTGGTCTTTGCATCAGCAAGCTTCACGATCGTACCGTTGTCATCCACAGTTGCAGTAATGCCCATGCCAAGCGTAATTCCATTCTTGATTCCTGTCGTATCGCAGTCCTCCGACTTGGACATTGCATAGGCTGCGCCCTCTTTGGTCTGGATCGTCATGGTATTCATGGCTGCATCGATGACAACGCCCTGCATCTCACCGCTTGGTGCCTTTTTGTCCATGTAGGAAGTCTCCGACTCTGCTGCCGCAGATGCTGTCGTGGACTCCGCTGCTGTGGCTGCCGCCTCGGTGGTTGCCGCTTCCGTTGATACTGCAGCGGTTGATGCCGCTGTCGTTTCCGTTTTCTGTGAGCCGCAGGCAGAGAGCACCGCTGCTGTAAAAATGGCTGCTATGGCAAAACTTCTTGTCTTTTTCATTTCTGTATCCTCCGTTATCTGTTTTTATATTTACGCATATTCGCCGGATTGTCAATTTTTAAAATACGTACAAAACGCGAATGTGCGCTGTTACTGTTGTAACGCGATCTGTTCCAAGGTGCAATTACGGAATTATGAAGAATCCTGCAAGATTAATGTATGTACCGGAGCACCAGCCGGCAGATCAGTTCTGCCGCACCTGTCCCGACCATGACCGCAACCGGATCCGCTTTTTTCCTTAAAAAAACGACTGCAATTATAAAAAGAATAAATGCCCGTACATTAAAGTTCCCTGCCCCGAATGCAGCCGTTCCCGCATTAAACAGCGCCGGCAGCAGTATCATCAGTCCCGCAGAAAAAATCATGGCCACTACAGCCGGCCGCAGGTGCTCCAGCACACCCTTTAAAATCTTCATCTCCCGGTATTTGCTGTAAAACCAGGCAAGCACCGTAACAAAAATGCAGGATGGCAGGATCACGCCGAATGTTGCCACCACGCCTCCCGGAATTCCGGCAATCTGATTGCCTACAAAGGTTGCCGCATTGATGGCAATCGGCCCCGGTGTCATCTGGGAAATGGTCACCAGATCCGTGAAATCCGATAGTGTAAGCCAGTGATACTTGTCTACCACCTGTGCCTGGATCAGCGGCATCGCCGCATATCCTCCGCCGAAGCTGAAGGCTCCGATCTGCAGGAAAGAGAAAAACAGCTGAAGATAAACCGTCATTCCGCGCCCTCCTCTTTACCACTCTGCCGCTGGCGGGTTCTCTCCCGGACAACTGTCCGCAGGATGCCGAATGCTGCCGCTCCGAGAATAATAAAGACAACATTCACCTTGTAAAAGTAATTCAGCACAAAGGCCAGCACCATGATAAAAATCAGAACCCGGTCTCCGGTCCTGACCACGCCGCTCCCCATATCATACACAACAGAAATAATCACCGCGCTGACGCCTGACTTCATCCCGGAAAGCATCGCTGAAATCACAAAATTTTTCCGGAAGGCTGCATAAAAACCCGACACAACCGTCAGAATCAGAAACGGCGGAAGCGCCGCTCCCAGTACAGACACAAACACACCCGCGAGACCTGCAATACGGTAGCCGATAACAATTGCTCCGTTAACGGCAATCGGCCCCGGCGCAGACTGCGCTATGGCAACCAGATCCAGCATCTCATTATCGTCAATCCAGTGCAGCTCATCCACAAACTTGTTCTTAAGAAGCGTTACAATTACATAGCCCCCGCCGAAAGTAAATGCACTCAGGTAAAAAGTCGAGAAAAACAGCTTCCTGAGCTGCCCGCTGCGCGATATCACAGTCTGTTCCCGCTGCCCTGCCACCGGTTCCGCTGCCTTACCTGTCTCCGCCGCTTTTTCTGCCTCCGCAGCTTCTGCTGCCTCATCCTCTGCTGTCACTCCGATTTCATTCCTTTCCCATTGCGACGATCTGATCAAGGAGATCGGTATAATTTCCGCAATACTTTTCATAAAGAGGTGACATAGCATTTCTGAATTTATCCTTTTCCTCCGCGGAAAGCTCGATAAATTCCGTTCCTGCCTCCTCAACCTTCCGGGCTGCGGTCTTCTCCTGCTCTGCCCAGAGTTTACGCTCATAAAGTGCAGATTCCTCTGCGGACTCCCGGATGATTTTCCGGTCCTCCGCAGACAGCCTGTCCCAGGTTTTCTGCGAAATGATCTGCATCTCCGGCACTCTCATGTGCTCGTCTTCCGTAAAATACTTTGCGATTTCATAATGCTTCATCGTCTCATAGGAAGAAACATTGTTTTCAGCACCGTCAATGGTACCCTTCTGCAGTTCCGAATAGACCTGCTCATAAGGAATCGGCACCGGTACTGCACCAAGTACACTGATCATATCCTGCATCACTGCAGATTGCTGCACACGGACCCGCATTCCCTGGAAATCGCCGAGCTGCCTGATCGGTTTATCCGTCATATAGAAGCTCCGGGCGCCGGCATCATACCAGGACAGCGGGACAATCCCTGTTCCGTCAAAGGAATCCATGACCTTCTGTCCTATATCACTGTTCAGCACCTTCCACATATGTTCGGACCCGGTATATATATAAGGCATCTGCAGGATCAGCGACATGTCACTGTAATCGCCCATCGTTGCCAGAGAAACCCTTACCATGTCCAGTCCCCCGAATGTAAGCTGCTCCGCTGTTTCATTTTCCGTACCGAGCTCTGCATTCGGATGCACCTGAATGATAATCCTGCCGTCAGATTTTTCCTTGACAAGCTGTGCAAATTTATCTGCGCCCTGCGTGGTCGGATAATCGCTCGTCTGATTCTCCGCATAGGTAAGCACATATTCCGGCACCGTCGCCTTGCTGCCCCCGGACAGGCCCAGCCTGCCGCATCCGGTAAGAAATACAGCCGCCACACACAGAGACACTGCCGCTGCACGCAGGAACTCATACGCTGCACACAAAAGCAAATTCGCCGCTGTATGCA
>CAZPEW010000186.1:0-1547 GCA_964585695.1 uncultured Lachnospiraceae bacterium | reverse complement strand
GCTGCACACAAAAGCAAATTCGCCGCTGTATGCAGACACATCACTTTATTTTTTATGTTCCTTCTGAACCTGCTCAAGTGCAAAGTGATAAAACTCCTCTCTTTTGTCTTTAAGTGCGCGGTTCGGAACCGCAAGCCCATGGCCCTTTCCGGTATATAATAGCACACAGCCGGAAAGCTTCTGCACCGCATAAATCTGAGACCACTGAAGTTCCTGTGTCTCCGCACCAACCTGGATATAAACCTTATCCTCCGCAAAGGAAACTTTTGTGTCTTCCGTCTGACGGCTCACAATCTTCCGGCATTTCCGGTATATGATAACCGGCTGTATGCACGGGAAATAAAGCACAGCCACAGCGGCAAGAACTCCGATCAGTGGCTCACCGGCCTGCAGCTTGACAATCATCAGGACAGCCGCCGCAAGCGTAAAAACAATATTGACCGTACCGGCAAGCGAACGGTAGGTATAAATCAAAGAAATCCGCAGCATGTCCGCTGCCGTGTTACGGAATGTAAACTGGTATCTCATGTTTCTGTTTCTCCCTTATTCTGGTCTTTTTTCTTCTTTACTGCCCATCTGGTTCATCTTTTCTGCCCATTCGATATCTGGCTCATCTTTTCTGTCCATTCGATATCTGGCTCATCTTTTCTGTCCATTGGATATCTGGTTCATCTTTTCTGTCCATTGAATATCTGGTTCATCTTTTCTGTCCATTGGATTCATCTGACCTGTTCAGCTTGTATGAACCACGTGCCCGCCTGGTCTGTTTCTCTTTACTCCATTGACCATGCCGCTGCCTGTCTCACATTATACTATGCCTTTGACAAATACGCACGCCGTATCCCGAGAAAGTTATACCGGAAAACATCAAGAAAAACAGATCCGGAGAGAAAAGCTTCCTTGGGGGGCTGTTATTTCGCCCAACCTGTTAAGTCTTTAAGCTGCGTCAGCCGGAAATGTAAGAAATAGGCAGACCAGAAAACAAGTCATCAGCCCCAGCCTGCTTGCGGCCTTGGTCAGCATGCCGAATGTTGCCGGAAATGAGGCAAGCAGGCCGGGAAGCGCAAAATCCTGCTCCAGGCCTGTCTTTTTTGGCCTTTTTGGCAAATAATCTTGCCCAAAGCAGGCCTGTAGAGAAAAACTTCTTTTGGCGGCCTGTTATTTCGCCCAACTTGTTAATTTTTTAACCAGTGACAGTTGGAAAAGCAGGCCGGAAATCACAATATGCCAATCCCAACCTGTTTCACCCTGTGTTCACTGCGGAAATCACAGAAAAAAGCAGGCCAGAAAACAAATTATCTATCTCCCGGCCTGCTTGCGGTTTTTACCTGGCCTGCCGGTTGTTACCGGAAATACAGAAAACAGGCCCGGAAGCAATTTATCCGCTTCCAGGCCTGTTATGATTTTTACCAGACTGCCGATTGTGCCGGAAATGCAGGCTGCATACTGCAGAATACAGATATCCGGCTGCACAGATACCCGCTTTTCTATCCGGCCAGCATCGTCTCAATAACACCTATTCCATCCGGTACATAGCCGAATGCCTT
>CAZPEW010000185.1:0-5492 GCA_964585695.1 uncultured Lachnospiraceae bacterium | reverse complement strand
CTGCGCAGCGTCGTAAGTGCTTTTTTCAGCATTTCCTGCATAAGAGAAAGCCGCCGTGCTTTCCTCACGGACCTCCTCTGTATAACGGACCGGTGTCTCTTTCTCAAAGCTGTCAGCGGATACGTGATAATGCCCGGAATAATCCGGATCATTATAATCTTCCGCATCCGAATCTGCTTCTGCAATCGCGAGAAGCAGAAAAAGAATACCGCCGATAAATATGATGATAAGGTAGATCTTAGCGGCTTTTATACCGTTTTCATTATTCCTGTCCTCCATACTGTGCCTCCCGGATGTGGCGCGGTCTCTGCATCCGCTGCACCGGACGCAGCCTCTGCATTGATTTTATCCGCAGTCTGTTTCTTTCATCATCCTGTAGTCTAGCACAAAGGCATGGACAAATATGTCGCAGTACCTGCAGTTCTGCTCCGCTCCCGTCCTGAAGCATCCGGCTGCTCCGCCATGCGCTTCCGGAAGACTTCCGGCGTCTCAGAAAAGCCGGATTCCATCTCCGTTCAGACCAGTAATCCCGCATGGTTCCAGCGGTCCGGAAATTCGAGGCTTAGGCATAAAAAAAGCAGCCAGCGCAACTGCATACGCTGACTGATCACTTTTACCTGCGTCGAAGCGACGGGATTCGAACCCACGACCTCTGCGTCCCTAACGCAGCGCTCTACCAAACTGAGCCACGCTTCGATATGAATTGTATCGGGAAATACAACTCTATATAAATTAATAGCTTTTGCCGGAAATGTCAATTCAAATTTTATTTCTGCGGCACAAAAGGAGGCAGCCGCATCTGACTGCCTCTTTCTGCTTACCAAATTGTCCATAGATCATCTACGCATCAGTTTTTAAACTATCTCTCTGGCAGCAAAATACAATGGCAGAAAAAAGAGCAGAGAACCGGAATATTCATTAATTGCAGACGATATACTCCCCGCCTGACAGAGATATCATTTATTCCGTCCCATCCAGCTTTTGAATCAGTGCAATCATTCTTCCAGCCGATTGACGTATTTTTTCTTCGGATAATATGCCTGCTCTATATGCCTTCCGGATATTGTCTCTATCCTGCATATGACCCGGCATAATAATATCATTGCCGGCATCTGCACATTTCCATGAAACGCTTCCGCCTTCTGCAGTCGTGGTATCCCAGTCGGACATAATCACACCGTCAAATCCCCATTCTTCTCTTGCCAGAACAGTACACAGGTCGTAACTGTTAGCTGCATGAACTCCATTAACCAGATTATAAGAAGTCATGATTGCTGCCGGACAAAACCGGGTCCTCCGAGAAATATTCAAAATTCCGTCCGCATAACGGATTCTTTTGAATGTTCATACCAGGTGCCAGCCAGATATTGACCTGATACTCTCTCATGGATTCTATCCGCCAGTCCAATATCCATTTGCCAAAATGATTATAGCGAGGATGATTCTGACAATATATTATATATTTTCAAAAAATATCAGATTCATGACATAAATTTCATGAATCCCAGCACATAAAAATACCGTCAATCATTTTCGATTGACGGCTTTCAACTTCCGGATTTCAGTTTTCTTTTATACTCTCAGCATCCCATTGTACCTTATACTGTGTGTCCCGGAATTTTTTTGGCGTCATTCCCTCCACTTCACGAAACTGCTGGATAAAATGACTTTGTGAAGAAAAAGAAAGCCGGTTGGCTATTTCTATGGTGGAATAGTCACTGAACCGGAGCAGATTTTTAGCAATATCGATCTTCTGCCTTCTGATATATGCACTGACAGAAATCCCGACTTCTTTTTTAAAAAGGCGGGAAAGATAGCTGGCAGACACCCCAAGTGCATCCGCAATATCTTCAATTGTAATCCGATCTTTAATATGGGAATAAATGTATTCTTTGCAGGAATTTATATGCTTGGAATCCGCACCGCTCCGAAAAAGCTTTCTCATTTTTTTGCATAGTCCATAACCATTTCATCGTGGAGTCTGCGCACTTCTTCCTCTGTGTGTACATCGTCCAGCTTCTGTATGTAAAAGTCGCTGAGCCGGAAAGCCCGTTCCATCTCCATGCCTTTTTGCCTGCATAATCTGGTAATCATGGCGGTCGTGATTACAAAATGATACTTCAGGTTTGAGACCGGATTTCTGCGATGGGATATTACTGATATCTATTTTACTCTTTTTCTCATAAAAAAATGCCCCGTCAGAAATATTATGACGAGAGTGTCAAAAGTATGATTACGGATTGTTCCGTGCTGCGCACTCCCACAATCCTGCATTTCCGTTTATAACAAAAACCGCAGGCACCTTATTGAGGCATCTGCGGCTTTATCTGAGAGCGCGAGACGGGAATCGGACCCGCGACCTTCTCCTTGGCAAGGAGACGTAGTACCACTCTACTACTCGCGCATTTTTAATGTGCGTCCGGCTTTCATTTCTGTGACGAACGTTGACATTATACAAAAGATACTAAATCTTGTCAAGCAGATATTTATCAGCTTTTTTAATGAAGTATCTTGAGTGCCTAGAACCGGAATCGAACCAGTGACACGAGGATTTTCAGTCCTCTGCTCTACCGACTGAGCTATCTAGGCATCCAGAGCGGGTGATGGGAATCGAACCCACGTATTCAGCTTGGAAGGCTGACATTCTACCGTTGAACTACACCCGCACACCATTGTTTATGCCCTTGTCTTGAGGACACGAATGGTATTTTATAATATGAGGATATATTTGTCAACCAGAAAAATCAAAAATCTGCATTAAATTTCTTGTGCAGTCCTCTGCGGAATCCACCGGGACCAGAGCCGCTACATCCTCATCCTGGCAGGTCCGATCTCTGCAATATAGACTTTTCCGGAATATGGCTGCAGATAGCTCCGCAGAATTCCGTTGACAGAGTATCGGTGCGTGATGCCGGCATTGTATCCGACAGCATCCGTTTTGATTACGCGGCGCAGTCTCACGATATCCGTAATTCCGGTACGCCATACCGGAATCTGCAGCGGAAACTCATCCGGGCCCGCATTGACCACCACAATTGCCACCTGGTTGGACAGCACACGCGCATACACAATAAAGTTATGCCCTGCCATCAGTTCCATCAGAGAGCCGTTCTGGAGTACACTGTAGCCTCTGCGTGCCTGAATCAGGTATTTGTGATATTCAAGGAGCTCCAGATCCTCATGCCCCCATGGGAAGGTCCGGCGGCAGTCCGGTTCCGTCCAGCCGCAGAGACCGACCTCATCTCCGTAAAAAATAGTCGGCGCACCCGGCCAGGTCATCTGAATCATGGCTGCCAGCCGGTAAATCTGCGGCTGGATGCCGTTGGACGCTGCTGCTGCTCCCATTGTCGCAAGGCGCCCTACGGTCTTGTTGGTTCTCGTCATAAACCGCGAATGATCATGGTTGGAAAGCTGATTCATAGCCGCCAGAATGCTGTTTTCCGGCAGCTTGGCCATATTATAGGTCATGGTGTCAAAGAAGGCCTGTCCGTCTCCGCACAGTGCATCATTCCTGCTGTCCGAATGCTTCTCCATACCGGTCAGGAACCACGTTACCGGTTCCATAAAGGCATCATAATTCATGACGGTATCCCATTCATCCCCGCCGAGCCACGGATACGGATCGCCGTAATGCTCCGCAAGAATCACCGCCTCGGGATTTGCCTCCTTTACGGTTTTCCGGAACTTTTTCCAGAAGGAATGATTATATTCCGCCGAATGTCCGAGATCTGCGGCAACATCCAGACGCCAGCCGTCGCAGTTAAACGGCGGACTCACCCATTTCCTGCCGATCCGGAGGATCTCCTCCTCCAGCTGCCGGGAACCCTCGTAATTCAGCTTGGGCAGGGTATCGTTGCCCCACCATTTCTCATAGGTATTGTTGTTAGGCCAGGCTTCATCCCGGTTGTCTGCAAAGGAAAAATAGCTGTGATACGGACTTGCCTTAAGCTGATAGGCACCCGCCTCATAAACATTCGAGCTGTCCTTATACTTGTAAAACTCGCTTTTGTTCATCCACTTGTTAAAGGAGCCGCAGTGGTTGAACACACCGTCAATGATGACACGGATGCCCATCTCGTGGCAGGCCTGGATCAGCTCTGTAAACAGCGCATCGGACGCCTCGAGATTCTGCTGATCGGTCGTCCTTACACTGTAGCGCGTGGAACGCGCATTGTCATCCTCCCAGGGCTCTACAAGTGTGCCGCCGTCATGCGGAATCCTGCCGATATGCGGATCAATATGGTCATAGTCCTGGATATCATACTTGTGATTGGAGGGCGATACAAACAGCGGATTAAAGTAAATGACACGCACGCCGAGCGAATAAAGATAGGAAAGCTTTTCTTTGACACCCTGCAGATCTCCGCCGTAAAAACGGTGTACATCAAAGGCTTCCACCGGGGCGTTCCAGTCTCCCACACCGGTGGCAGTTCTGCCGAGATAGATATACTCATTGGTCTGCACATTGTTGGACGGGTCGCCGTCACAAAAACGGTCAATAAAAATCTGGTACATTACTGCACCCTTGACCCAGTCCGGTACATGAAAACCCGGATAGATCCGGAAGGCATATTCGCAGTCCATTTTCTCGGATACGCCCAGCCGGTTATAATGCAGCCGCTCCTCGCCCTTGTCAATATAGAACGAGTAGCAGATGCACTTATCCTCTACTTTAAAACTGGCTTCATAATAATCAAAATATGTGTCGCTTCCGCAGATAAACATGCGCAGCATGCTCTCCGAGTCATGCAGATAGGTATAAACCGCATCCACGTCCTCCCGTTTTGTTCTGAAGCGCACTGTCACCTTATCTCCGGGATCAGGTTCCTCCGGAACCCGGTATTCGTCCACTGATGATGTGTATAAGGCATCCCAGTTTATTTTACTCATGCCCATAACTGTTGTCTGCTGATCCCCATTTCATCTTATTTGCTGTTTCCGGACTTACCTGTCAAACTCCACAACTCCTATAAACGGCAGATTGCGGTACCTCTGCTCATAATCCAGTCCGAATCCGACAACAAACTTATCCGGGATCTCAAAGCAGCTGTATTTGACCGGAACCTCCTTCTCTCTGCGGGAAGGTTTGTTAAGAAGTGTGCAGATCTCAATGGAATTTGGCTTTCTGTCACGGAGAAGTCTGCTCAGATGACTGAGCGTATGTCCGGTATCAATAATATCCTCAACAATCAGGACATTCTTGCCCTCCAAAGGCTCATCGAGATCTTTTACGATTTTGACTATGCCGCTTGAGGTTGTGCCGGTTCCATAGCTGGAAACAGACATGAAATCAAGAGTAACATCCGGATTGTCGATACCCTTGGCAAGCTCGCACATAAACATTGCACCGCCCTTCAGGATGCAGATAAGGTGTATCGGTCTGCCTTCATAGTCCCTGCTGATCTGCGCCGCTACTTCCTTGACCCTGGCTCTGATATCCTCCTCGGATATTAAAACTCTTACGTGCTCTCCTGCATGCTCCTTCATGATTT
>CAZPEW010000184.1:2912-5517 GCA_964585695.1 uncultured Lachnospiraceae bacterium | reverse complement strand
AAGGTCATGAGCTTCGCTACAATGTTCTAACTCTGGGGGAGAAGAAAAATGCAAAAGACAAATAAACAGAAAGTCACTGATTTCCTGATCAATTATGGTGTTATCCTGGTAATGTTCATTCTGGTTATCTATACCGGACTGACAACCAGCAATTTCCTTACATCCAATAACCTTCTTAATATCCTGACAAACATGTCCTACAGACTGGTTATCGCACTCGGCATTGCAGGCTGCGTTATCACTGCAGGCTGCGATCTGTCAGCCGGACGTATGATCGGTTTTGCTGCATGTATTGCAGGAACGCTGCTTCAGAAGATTGACTATTCCGGAAAATTCTATCCGGGCATGGCTCCGCTGAATCCGTTTATCGTTCTGATCATTGTTATGCTTATCACCGGACTTTTCGGTGCCGTAACCGGATTTTTCATCGCATACCTGAGCGTACCGCCGTTCATCGCCACACTGGCAATGATGGAAATCGTTTATGGTATCGGTCTGATCTACACAGGCGCTACACCGCTCGGCGGCTATATCACAGGATATACGGCATTTGCAACAGGCAAATTCCTGGGACTGTCCTGGCTGATCTGGATTGCTCTGATTGTGGCGGCCATTACGTGGTTCATCTTTAACATGACCCGTCATGGCAAGTATATGTATGCAATCGGCGGCAACCCGCAGGCTGCAGAGGTAGCCGGTGTTCCTGTCAGAAAAACAATGCTGATCATCTATGCAAAGGCAGCAGCAATGTACGGCCTTGCAGGATTTATGCTTGGCGCAAAGGCCGGCGGTGCATCTGTAAACACCGGTCTCGGTTACGAAATGGAAGCTATCGCAGCCTGCACAATCGGCGGTGTATCTGTAACCGGCGGCCGTGGTAAGGTTTCATCCGCTTTTGTCGGCGTAGCCGTATTTGAACTTCTGAAGGCTGCACTCCAGTTCCTTGGAATGGATGCAAACTCCCAGTACATTGCAATCGGTATTGTTATCTTCATCGCAATTTCACTGGATATCAGGAAATACGTTGTACGTAAGTAACCGGCAGACGGAATGTACTGCGGTATGTACAAAGGATTTTGACTTTGATCCTTACACTATTTATAATGAAAAGGGCTGTAGCTTCGGCTGCAGCCCTTTTGCAGACTTACTGCAGCAGCGATGCAAGGATGCGCTGCGATATTGTTAACGGAACGGAGAATAATATGTTTCATAAAATCATGGAAGACTCGGGTATCCCGCTTCTGCTTTGCCTCGTTTGTCTGTACTACGTATTCCGCCTCTGGGCATTTAAGGACACTTCTGCTCTCCGTCCTAAGGATGCACCGCCGTTAAAGGACAAAGATGGATACTGCAGAGAAGCAGGGATCCTGCTGCTTCTGTTTTTCGGCTTCTCACTTCTGATGGCGGTTCTGCTTCTTTTCAATGCACTTTATGCTGTCATGGAGATCTTTTTCGGAACCGTTCTTGTATTCCTGCTCTGGAAGCGGATGGAAGATAAATATACCAGATAATCATTGCCGCAGTGCAAGTCAGGCGGTCTGAGGGATATAGAGATGAATGAATTGTATTCTGTACTTCTGGCGGATGATGAGGAGGATGTTATCCAGGCCATCATCCGTAAAATTGACTGGGAGAGTCTCGGCTTTGCGGTCAAGGGATATGCACATAACGGACTGGAAGCACTGGAAATTGCAGAGGAGCATCCGCCGGATGTGGTTATGACGGATATAAAGATGCCGTATATGGATGGCCTCGCGCTGGCCCGGAAGCTGAAGGAACTTTATCCGGCAGTAAAAATCATCATTTTTTCCGGATTTGATGAATTTGAATACGCCAAGGAGGCAATTCGCCTGGAGGCTGAGGAATATATCCTTAAACCGATTGATGCCGGGGAACTGAAAAGTGTCTTTGAGCGGATCCGGACGGCGCTGGACAGAGAGCGGGATGAGAAGCAGAATGTCGATATGCTGAAAACGTACTATCTGCAGAGTCTGCCGCTCCTCCAGGAGAATTTCTACACGGCACTGGTAGAGGGCCGGATTCCGGAAAATGAGATCAGCAGGAATCTCCTGTATTATCAGATTGAGCTGAACAGCCCGTTTTATACAATTGTTCTTCTGCACATCAGCGCGCACGATATCCCGGAAGGAATCAACCCGCTGCTGCTTTCCATGTCTGTACGGAAGCTTGCAGAGGAGAGGCTCGGCAACAGCGGGGAGCGGAAATTCTTTAACTATCTCGGAAATACTGTCGTGATCGTACCGCTTGCGAGAGAGTCTGAACTTACCAGGCTGACGGATGCCTGCGATACATTCTGCCGTCTTGCAAAGCATATCTGCATGGCGACGGTTTCCGCGGGAATCGGAGATGCAGTGTCTGATATTGCAGATCTCCAGAATTCCTACCAGGGGGCCAAGGAGGCGAATTCCTACCGTGTTCTTTACGGACGGGGCAAGGCCATCAGCATTTCCGAGGTGGCACCGCAGGAGCATGAGGAGACCGGCAAGCCGCAGGGCGAGGATTTCCTGTATGAGGTTTACAAAAGTATCAAGATGGATGACGAGGGCACGCTGCGGGGTGCGGTCAGGAGCTTTGTGAAACGGAC